>CAZJOB010000299.1:0-4928 GCA_964547435.1 uncultured Desulfatiglans sp.
CTGTGTGTTCGCCCGGTATGTACCCATAAGCAACCATTGGCGGGCCGACACACAGATCGGCCCCTACGGTTAAAACAGCAATATTTGCCTAGGAGGCTGTCCGAGAATATAATTTTGTACCATTTTAGTCATTCCCGTGCAGGCGGGAATCCAGTCTTTTCAGATACTTACAGATTCCCGCCTTCGCGGGAATGACAGCCTGAGCTATTCTCGGACAGCCTCCTAGTGGCCTTTCACCGAGGTTAAAACAGACTCCCCCGGGAAGTCGGATTTCAGCTTTTTTTGTCATTCCCTCGAAGCCTGCCCTTTATGAGATCTCCCAGAGTCCCGAAAGAACCAGAGGCATTCTGATTATCAAGGAAGTTTTTCGGGTCTTCGTCGCCCTCTTCATCCACTCTCTCATTGCTGAAAATCGAAAGTGAAATACGTCTCTTTTCTATATCAATGCTGACAATCTTTACCTTGATCTTCTGTCTGTTCTCAAGGACTTCACGAGGATGATTAACCTTCCTGCCCTTTCCAAGCTCAGATATATGAACCAGTCCATCCACACCCGGCTCCAGTGTGACAAAGGCGCCGAATTTTGCAAGGCGTGCGACCTCTCCTTCATGAACAGAACCATCCGAATACCTGTCCTTTATTCCCTCCCAGGGGTCAGGCAGGACATCTTTGAGGCTGAATGAGAACCTGTCATTAGCCCAATCCAGTTTTTTAATCATTACCTCAACATCCTGGCCCTCTTTTAATGCGCTATTGATATCGTCTGTCTGTCCCCATGAAATCTCAGAAACAGGAATAAGCCCCTCAATTCCACCCGCATCGATAAACGCTCCAAAATCCCGAATGGAGGTTATTTTTCCCCTGACAGTCATCCCCTCTTTTAAAGTTTCCTTTAGTTCAATTTTAACCTGTTCCCTCTCCTCTTCAAGGATCACCCTTCTGGATACAATAACATTCCTGCCTTTTTCACCATACTCCATTATCTTAAAGGTCAATTCACAGCCAATAGGATTTTCCCCCTCCACCGAGTGAATTCCCATCTGCGAATAGGGACAGAAGGCACGAACATTTCCGGCTATTCGGACATCAAATCCCCCCTTGATCTCCTTGTCAACAACACCCTGAACCGGAATCTCATTATGAAAGGCGTCTTCAAGAAACTCCTTGCCGGCTGACTCCATTGACAGCCTGGAAGTAAAACGCCGTTCACTGTTGCGTGAAGAGAGAAAATAGGCATTTATTTTTTCACCTTCCTTTATGGCGATATTGCCTTCTTCATCCATAAATTCGTTGATGTCTATATAACCTTCCGATTTTCCGCCGGCGTCAATAAAAACCCATTCGCCTGTTATCTTTATTACTTCAGCCTCAATCTTTTCTCCCGGATTAAGAAAAACAGGAGTAATAACGGCCTTGTTTAAAAGCTCTTCAAAACTTTCCTCTTTATTATTGATATTCTTTTCCTCATTATCCATATTGTTTTTGTAAACCTCTGTGTTAAATGTTACCCAACACATTATCATGATTTTTTCGCTTTTTCACGAATAATCTTAAGATCATGAAGATTGACACAAAAATATTGTTTTTCTATAATTGTTGAACTCATAAAAAGCCCATCAACCATTTGGTCATACTGACATTATTCGGGGTATATTCTCATGCTTGCTGGAATCGGCAGTTTTCTCGCGGAAAAATTCAGAAGGGTCATACCTGACTCCTTCATCTTCGCCCTTTTATTAACAATGCTCACCGGGATCCTCGCCCTTGTTATAGGAGACGACACAACCCCTTTTGTGGTTGTTCAGGCATGGTACCGGGGTTTCTGGGACCTGCTCGGTTTTGCCATGCAGATGACGCTCATCCTGGTCACGGGATACGCCATAGCAATCTCGCCTCCGGCCTCCAGGCTGATTGATTTTCTGGCCATAAGGATAAAAACTCCTGCTATGGTCTATCTGGCAGTGGTGTTTATGGGCTCTATCTTTACGTTGATAAGCTGGGGGCTAATCGTACTCACAGCGGTTCTGGGGAGAGAACTCGCGTTAAGAGTAAAACGTGTTGACTATCGACTGCTGGCCGCGTGTGTCTATGTCTCATTTCTTCCGTGGCATGCGGGTCTATCCGGTTCAATCCCCCTCACATTGAATACTCCTGATAACTTTCTTATCAAGCTGAACGTGCTTACATTTACAATCCCCACTTCCATTACCCTGGGGAGTATGATGAATATCATCTGTATCCTGGCGCTCCTCGTTACCCTGCCCGTTTTAATGCTGCTCATGAGGCCCCCTGAAAACAGGACCCAAACCATTCAGGAACTTATGGAGAAGGATTCTCAGGCAAGACAGGTCACCATAGCCGAAGAGGCTGAAGGTCTGAGACTGCCTGACAGCAACCTTTCAGACCGGTTGAATAACAGCTCGATAATCCAGATGATCATATGTTTAGCGGGATTATGGTTTCTTGTCCATTATTTCGCCACAAAAGGTTTTGACACAAATCTGGACATAATGAATTTCCTCTTTATTATTTTTGGTATGATATGCCACAGAACACCGGTCAGATATCTGGTCGCCATGAAGAGATCCTGCGGGAATGTGTCAGGCATCATCCTTCAGTTCCCCTTTTATGCCGGAATTATGGGCATAATGATATACACGGGCCTGGGCAAGGCTATTGCCGACGGAATAGCCGGCATGGCAACTGTCGGCACATTTCCTGTAATTTCATTCATAATCGGCGGAATTTTAAACATATTTATCCCCTCAGGCGGAGGAGAATGGGCGGTCATTGGACCGCCGGTTATTGAAGCAGCCATGTCTCTCGGAGCCGGAATGAGTCCGGATGAACTGTCCCGGTTTCTGGCAAGAGTGGGGATGGCAGCAGCCTATGGAGACGCATGCACAAACATGATTCAGCCCTTCTGGACCCTCTCCTTTTTCCCTGTTATAGCATCGGGAATCAGGATGCAGGCAAGGGATATTATGGGCTATACCTTTATTGCAATGATTTTATCCGCAATTATCTTCGCAATATGTGTAACATGGCTGCCGATCTGATCATTGCTGAAAATTTGATATTTTATTTATATTTCTGTCAAGTTTATGATATCTGCTGCCGATATATGCAGTATGGAAACCCTTTTAAAGATATTAAATGAACCGATATTCTGGCTGTCATCCATAATGATAATCATTTCATTAGTAGCGGATCGCAGGCCGGAAAAAAAACAGGAAGAAAATCAGAACAACTGACCCTGTTTTGTATTCTCCTGTCCATTCGGTAATTCAGACAGACGAATGCTCTTTTTTCCCTGTTATTATGCATAAAAAAACCGGGCTTTATTTTTACAAAGCCCGGTTTTTTCTTCTTACTGTCTGTAAAAAATAATCTTTTCTAGAAAGATCCTTCTTCCCAGGCAACCAGTCTCACAAAACCACCGTCAGCCATCTCGCAGCGGAACGGGAATGCGGCAATAATCATACGTTTGCCTGTAATAGCGTCCATCTCACCGCCGGCGTTTTCTACAGTGATAACACCCGCCTGCATAAAGGTTCTGTGACATGGCTCGTAATCGGGAAATTCGACATCAGGATCTTTCCCTGTTGCCTGGCGGTATGCCTTGTCAAGCCAGGGCATCTGCTCTTTAAGCGGATAATGCCAGAGGGGCGAATCTGTGGCGCCCCATGTTCCTGTGATACCCTTTATCTTCTTTTCATGAACAAGCCACCTGGCTACTTCAGGTCCCATGCCGGGGTAATAATTGTAATATTTATCGTTATTGATTCTCCAGTAGTGCTGAAAACCTGTATTAACGACTACCCAGTCATTTTTTCTGATCTCAAGGCCGTCTTTCTTAGCTGCCTTTTCAAAGTCTTCAGGCATCAGCACCTTCCAGAGTCCTGGCTCAAAACCGGTCTTCCATTCCTTTTCAAAGTCATCTTTCAGGTGACGCATGTCAAGAACAACGCCTGTTCCCACGCAGTATTCCAGAGGCAGCTCATTTAATGAGTAACCATTGCGTTCACGGTCAACTTCTTCTTCATGGAGAACGTGATTGGGAGCATCCATATGAGTGCCGGCATGAAGCGTGCCTGTATAGGTCATGGTTCGTTTATGAAAACGGCCAAGATACTGTCCGCGAGGGAAAATCAGGTCCTGTCTGGGGCCCGGAAACGGCCACAGGGGTGTATCCACTCCCCATGGCTGGGATAGATCATATATACGTGTCATTTTGTTCCTGTCAAGGTACATCTTGCTTTTGTCTAGCGGCATATAAGCCATAATAATATCCTCCTGTATGTATAGATAATTAAATTTATGAATTATAAAATTCTAAACTCCGGCATAAATCCGGGGTTTAGAGTTTTATAAATGATTTATTCCCTTCAATTTCTCTCCGGGTGTCTACCAATTATATTAACCTACAGCGGTCAACCCGCCATCCACATAATGTATCAGGCCTGTTATGTTATCCGCCTCTTTTGATGCCAGATAAACACAGGCTGCCGCGATATCTTCCGGTTCGAGAAACTTTTTGAACAGTGTTTTTGACTTGAGCATTTCAAGTCTCTCCGGAGCAACCGCCTTTTTAAAGTTTTCGGTCATTACAACCGATGGTCCGACCGCGTTTACATTGATGCCGTAAGGCGCCCATTCGGCCGCAAGCATGCGGGTGATCATATCCACAGCGCCTTTTGTAGCGCCATAGGGCATATTACCCCCATCTGTTCCTCTTATGCCTCTTACAGAGGAAAAATTGATTATCTTGCCCTGCTTTTTCTCAATCATTATCTTGCCGATAACCTTGCAGGGTATCATCACTCCTCTGACGTTTATCTGAAACATCTTATCCCAGTTGTCAACATTGATATCAACTGCAGGCATCTTGATGTTTATTCCGTGTGCGTTTACAAGAATATCAATAG
>CAZJOB010000300.1:0-4920 GCA_964547435.1 uncultured Desulfatiglans sp.
GCATTCCTCCGAGGCTCATATGGGTAAATTTACGACCGAGGGCCCTGGCTATGCTTCGGCCAAGGCTGGTCTTGCCCACTCCCGGAGGACCGGTAAAACAGAGAATGGCGCCTTTGGCCTCACTGTTTCTCTCCTCTTCACCGGCTTTTGATTCAATTCCGCGATCCCTTACAAGTTTTCGCACTGCCAGAAATTCAATGAGCCTGTCCTTGACCTCCTGAAGGTCATAGTGATCCTCATCCAGCACCTTTCTGGCGTGATCGATATCCAGTTGATCCTCACTTATCTTATTCCAGGGAAGATCCGTGAGCCAGTCGAGATACGTCTTAATAACCGGATGTTCCGCCGAATGCGGTGACATGCCTGCCAGGCGCTTTAATTCCCTTCTCGCTTCCTTTTCCGCTTCCTCAGGCAGTTTTGCTTCTTTGAGCTTTTTTTCATATTCCTCGGCCTCGGATTCCTGCTGCCCTTCTTCGGATTCGCCCAGCTCCTTTTGAATGGCCTTCATCTGCTGCCGTAAAAAATATTCCTTGTGCGCCTTGTCAAGGGTCTCCTTTGCCTCGGATTTGATCTTGTTTTCCAGCAGTAGTATCTCCTTCTGGTGGGTAAGGTGTGAGATCAGAGTGTGTATCTTGTCTTTAAGGCTATCCTGTTCCAGAAGACCCTGGGCCTCCTCTATACTCAGGCCGTGATTAGCCGCGGTCATATAGGTGAGATAACGCGGATCCTGTATCTGCTCAATAAAATCAGCAGCGTTTTCAGGATAATTCGGAGACATCTTTACGATATCCTTGGCCAGGTTTCTTAGACTTTGAACCAGGGCCTCAAATTCAACCCCTTCCTCTATCTCATCAGGCATCTGGATTATCTTTGCGGTAAGATACGGGACAGTGCTGGTCCAGTAATCAATCTTGAATCTTTCCAGCCCCTGCACAAAGATATTCAGAGTATTATCCGGCGTATGGAAAACACGGCTTATGGTCGCTATAGTGCCCACTTCATACAACTGTCCGGGGTGGGGTTCCTCTATTTCAGGGTCTTTGGAGGTTACCAGGCCGATATATTTATTGCCTTTAATCGCCTCTTGTACAAGCTTTTCAGACCTGGGAACACCGATTGCCAGTGGCATAAGATTGTATGGAAAAACAATGACATTCCTGAGGGGAAGTATGGGCAGCTCATCCGGAATATCCTCATTGGTAATTTTTTTAAATTCTATGTTATCAACATTATTTGAAGGATCAGACATAATATTTCCCTCCTTTATATCTAAACCACCTTATTTAGATTATTCAGGACTCATTTTAAGATGGTTAATATTCATTATGTGTTATTTTAATTTAAACAAATTTTAATTAACTATTAAGCATCACTTAAGGGGTTGTCAAGGAAGAGGGCATGGCGCATGGTGCAGGGCGCAAGGTCACAATTATATAACAGGTAGGAAATTATTTGGATCAATCCGAATTTCTCAAAGGTTATTGATCTGTTTTAATCGAGATATTTACCAGGCAAGTATCTACAGTTGCGCCCGATGCCTGTCACCCTGAGCGAAGCGAAGGGTCTCTATTTTATGACCGGTCACCTGCCGGATTACGCCATTCAGATTAACAGATTCATGAGATATTCTTCGCTTCGCTCAGAATGACAATTTTATTAAATAAATCAGCCGGCAATTCCGAATACAATCACCAGGGTGATTAACAGGGCAAAAAGTCCGGGAAACCTATCTGTGATGGTACCCAGTGTTAGGCCGATGCTGTTTTCAACTCTTTTTATTGTTTCCATGGTATTTTTCTCCTTTCCCTTTTTTTACATAGATATATTGCTTAAACCATGCCAGAAGGGTTGATTGATATTTTATCTACTTATATCAATAAGTTATCTACCGCAAACATATATGGCCGTCTGGATATTTTATCCACACTTGGTCAAATTGACCAATAAATGGTGTGTAATATATATACAAAGATCATGTAGCACAAAAGAGGGGCCAGTCTCCTAAAAATAATAAGCCGGGACAGGTCATGATGACCTGCCCCGGCTGATAACATCAAAAATTCTTGAAATGCCTTTTACTCTATCCCTTCCATCTCTTTCCATGCCTTCAGTATCTTTATCATCTTAATATCGCGCTCTTCGTTGACCTGGGCTATGGTCTTGCCTGTATAGTCATAAAAACCCTTGAGCGTCTTGACGCCGTAATGGCCGTTCTTGACCAGTTCCTCAAGTTTGACAGGGTGATAATCAGGCGGAGTCATTCTTTCCAGCACGGCAGGGTTGGTCATATTCTTAAAACTCAGGTCCAGTCCGCCAAAATCCATGCGTTTTACAACCCCGAGAACCATGAGCCTTATGCCGAGCCCTGTTATAACCGCGTTGTCAAGCTCTTCAGGAGAGACAATATCATTGTCCAGCAGGTACATTATCTCGCGAAGCATGGCGATCTGAAGCTTTGACACAACATAACCGGACACGTATTTTTTGAGCACCAGCGGATACTGTCCTATATCCTTTATCATCTGCGCCACGGTCTGTATTGTTTCATCGCTTGTTTCAGGGCCTTTTACCACATCCACGAGGGGAATCAGGATAGGAGGTGTGTACCAGTGAGCGATGCAGACCTTGTCCTGTCTTGATGTTTTGATAAAATCAAAGATGTTCAGGGCCGTGGTATTGCTGGCAAGGATAGTCTTTGAAGGACAGAATTTATCGAAGTTTGCGAACATCTCCTCCTTGATCTCCTTTTTTTCGACAATGGTCTCAATCGCGAGATCAGCGTCAGCGCAGGCCTCTTCCAGGGAAAGTGTAAATGTGATCCTGCCATAAACCTCGGGGATCTCGCTTTCCTTAATAAGGCCTCCCTTTGCCAGTGTCTTCAGGCTGGACTGTATGAGTTCCTTTGCCTGATCAAGGGTCTCCTGCCTTCTTGTCCACTGGGTAACCTTGAAACCGCCCAGGGCGAATACCGTGGATATGCCGTGACCCATTATTCCAGCCCCGGCAACGAGTATCTTTTTATCTCTTTCTTTCATATCTTTTCCTTTCAACCGATAATTATTAATACACTGCTAACATAATGAAAAAATTGAGGATAGGGAATTTAACCCTGTGTGTCAATAAATTTTTAAACTAGCTGAGACCGGCCTATATCTCATGGGACAAGAGTCCGGCCTTGAGAAACTCCCTGTTGAACCTGGCAATATTCGTGATGGAAACAGACTTGGGGCACACCTTTTCACACTCGGTCTCATTGCTGCAGTTGCCGAATCCCAGTTCATCCATCTTCTTTAGCATGTTCAGCGCCCTCCCTGCAGCTTCAGGATGTCCCTGGGGAAGAAGCGCCAGATGGGATATCCTGGCCCCCACAAAGAGCATGGCCGATGCATTGGGACAGGCCGCCACACAGGCCCCGCATCCAATGCACGCGGCCGCGTCCATGGCCAGTTCCGCTGTTGCCTGCGGAACAGGAATGGTATTGGCGTCCTGAGCGCCTCCTGTATTTACCGACACATAGCCGCCAGCCTGAATTATTCGATCAAAGGCGCTTCTGTCCACGACCAGATCCTTCACCTCCCTGAATGCCCTGGCCCGCCACGGCTCGATGACAAGGGTGTCGTTATCCTTGAAATGGCGCATGTGAAGCTGGCAAAGGGTGGTCTCAGGCTGCGGGCCGTGAGCTATGCCATTGACCATTGTCCCGCACATTCCGCAGATGCCCTCGCGGCAGTCATGATCAAATGCTATGGGCTCTTTTCCCTCAAGGATCAGGTTTTCATTAACAACATCCAGCATCTCAAGAAAGGACATATCAGTGGAGATATCCCTGGCATGATATGTCTCAAGCCGTCCTTTGCTATCCGGACCTTTCTGACGCCAGACCTTCAGGGTAAGATTGATGGTTTTACTCATTTATAGCTCCTTTGAGTAAGTTCGACATTCTCAAAAGTCAGGGGCTCTCTGTGGAGTTCCGGGGACCTTTTCTCACCGGTAAATTCCCATGCCGCCACATGGCGGCACTCCTCATCGTTTCGAAGGGCCTCGTGGTCTTCTGTCTGGTACGCCTCATTAAAGTGACATCCGCAGGATTCCCTGCGGCTCAAAGCGTCTTCTACCATCAGCTCCGCGAATTCCAGATAATCGGCAACCCTGCCCGCCCTCTCCAGTGACTGGTTCAGGTCTTCCGATGCGCCCGGTACAATAACCTCCTTCCAGAAGGCCTCCCTTATTTGAGGGATCAGTTCCTTTGCCCTGCGCATACCCGCGTCATTGCGCGACATGCCGCAATGCTCCCACAGCACAAGGCCCAGTTCCCTGTGAAAATCATTCACCGTGCGCTTCCCTTTTATGGCGAGAAGTCTGTTCACTCTATCCTTTATTGCCTTTTCAGAATCAGCAAATTCCCTGTGTGTCTCGTTTACCGTGCTCAGGGACGCGCCCGCGAGATATCCGCCCATAGTGTAGGGAATAACAAAATACCCGTCGCTCAGTCCCTGCATAAGGGCGCTCGCACCGAGTCTGTTGGCCCCGTGATCCGAGAAGTTGGCCTCGCCCAGAACAAAGAGCCCCGGAATGGCGCTCATGAGATTGTAATCCACCCACAATCCTCCCATGGTGTAATGAATAGCAGGATATATCATCATGGGAGTCTTATAAGGATTATCAGCAGTGATACGTTCATACATCTGCATGAGATTGCCGTATTTCTTTCGAATAGCATCTTCTCCATCCCGGTTGATCGCATCCCTCAGGTCCAGATATACCGCGTAACCGGTCGGGCCCACTCCCCTTCCCTGATCGCACAACTGCTTGGCGTTTCTGGACGCCACGTCACGAGGCACGAGATTTCCGAAGCTTGGATATTTCTCCTCCAGATAGTATTCCCTTTCATCCTCCGGGATATCCTCGGGCCGGCGACTG
>CAZJOB010000301.1:0-4914 GCA_964547435.1 uncultured Desulfatiglans sp.
CTTGACTACCTTCCATGACCTGCCGCCAAGGCTGTCCAGTTTGGGGTTTTTATCATCTGCCCCGACATATTTCTGAATCACGCTGATGCGGTCTGCCGGAATATACAGGCGGTCATTTCCCGCGTATTCTATTATGGCGAAGTCATTTACCTTTTTCTCGACCTCCATTCTTATAAGGCCGCCGTATTTTCCTATACCGTGCTCTTCATGCACCACAAGATCACCGATCCCCAACTGGCTGAATGATGTCCAGTCGAGCCCGGGTTCGGCCTTTTTCTTGAAGCCCCTTCTCTTGGGGCCGAAGATCTCGTCCTCGCTTATGACATACAGCCCGAGTTCCTCCCAGGCAAAACCTTTGCTTAAAGATCCCAGGCAAATAATGATCCTGTTTCTGGGGGAGGACTTGAACCAGTTCTCCGCTATCTCGTCCACCAGAACGTTATAATTGTTCAGAATCTCTTTGAGCCTTACTGCCTGCTGATTCGTTCTGCACACGAGCACTGTCCTGGCTCCCTGGCTGTGCCAGGCAGATATCTTTTCTGCGAGTGGGGCCATTGAGACCCTGCCCTTTCCTGAGAGCCTCAGTTCCAGATCAAAATCGACCTCTGTTACTCCCCTGATCTCAAGTGCATTTGCACCGGCCTTCGGTTCAGTGACATTGAGTTCATTGAAATAGAGCCTCTGGCCTTTCTCCAGGGCTGAATGAAATTCTCCATCGCTCAGTAAAATTCCTTCGGTATCGGGAAAGACCGATCCTCTCTCCTCTGCCTCCCTGAGGTATTTCTCTAGATCATTTTGAAATCTGAATGCAAAGGCATCCTTTTCAGTTTCTATCCTTTGATGATCGACAAGGGCGATAACAGCGTTATCTGGCAGATAGTCAAAAAGGCTTTCGGGTTTTGAATAGAAATGATTGAGCCACGCCTCCTGGCCCGGAAAGCCAAGGCCTTCCATAAACTGCTCCGGCAGCCTTCCCATGGATCTGGCCTGCTTCATCCCTTCATCATCCATAATGATTTCACTTGCAGGCAAAAGGATCATCTCATCGATTTTTCCCGTGGATCTCTGGGTTAAAGAATCAAAATGACGAATGGATTCGAGCCTGTCTCCCCAGAATTCCAGACGAACAGGGTCGGAATAAAGCGGGGAGAATATGTCTATTACTCCGCCGCGAACCGAATAATCTCCTGCCTCTTCAACAAGGGATGTCCTTATATATCCGCCTGTCTCAAGTTTTTTAATGAGACCTTCGCGTGGAATATCTTTGCCAGGTTCAAGGTATTCAATAGTCTTTATAAGGCTGTCCTGTGGCATTATCCTTAGCATGACCGCGTCAAGTGAGGTTATGATAACAGGGTTGTCACCTGCAGTGAGGGAGTAGAGTGCCTTCAGACGCCTGTTTGTAATGTTCCGGTGCGGGCTGAGACCTGATAGAGGAGAGATGTCATATATGGGAAAGTCATGGAGTCTTCCTGTTCCCGCGTTTCCGGTGCTATATGTCTCAGGGGAAAAAAACTTAAGCGCCCTGTAGAATCTGGCGGAGTCTACAGCCTTTGGAAGCAGAATCAGAACAGGCCTTTCGGTCTCCACAATGAGTTCGGCCATAAAACAGGCAAGGGCTGTGCCGGAAAGTCCGGTGACGAATATATTCTTCTCCCCTTCCTTTATCCGCCTGTTAAGGAGGGTGATGTAATGGTTTTGTGTCATATTATAAAGATCTTTCCGGGATTGAGGATTCCTTTCGGATCAAAGAGGTCCTTTATTTTTTTCATCCAGTCCAGGCTTATTCCGTGTTCCATTTGCATGAATCTCATCTTGCCTATTCCCACTCCGTGCTCTCCGGTCGCTGTGCCGCCAAGGGACAATGCCTTTGATACAACCATGCTGTTAACCTCTTCTATCATCTCCCATTCCTTTTCGTCATTTTTTCTGCCTGCAAATTTCAGGTGCAGATTTCCATCCCCTGCATGGCTGAAGATATACGCTGTGAGAGACCTTTCTTGCGTCTCATTCCGGGCCATGGCTATTATCTCAGGGTAGGCCTTTATGGGAACCGCCACATCGGATGAAAGAAAGAGGCAGTCCGGATGATTGCGAAAAATCATCTCACCCAGTTCGTGCCTCGCACTGAACAGCCTGTCCCTTTCCGGCCTTCCAATTCCAGTTATAGAGTCAGAGCCTCCCTGATCTTTGCATATCTCAATTGTTACCCCGGTCAGTTCCTTTAAATGTCCTTTTGAAGCGCCGTGGTATTCAACAAACAGGGTGGGTGTTTCTCGCAATCCCATATCCCTGTTCGTGTTAATAAGCTTAACACACTCAGGTCCAAGGAGTTCGAGAGACGCGGGATAAAGTCCTGAACGCATAATCTCAAACACCGCTCTCCCGGCCTGTTCAACTGAGGGGAAGGTGATGATAGCCGCTGAGAACTCTTCCGGGAGGCCTGTAAGCCTGACAGTGGCCTGAACCACTATTCCAAGCGTTCCCTCAGACCCGGTAAAGAGGTTTATAAGGTCGTATCCCGAAGAGCTTTTTGACGCGCGTGTTCCGATCCTTAATACATCACCGTTTGCCAGTACGACAGTAAGCCGCAGGATATTATCCCTTGTGGACCCGTATCGAATGGTCCTCGTTCCGCTGGCGTTATTCGCTATCATACCCCCTATTGTGGCGTCTGCTCCGGGATCAGGGGGAAAGAAGAGCCCCTTATGCCTCAGTTTTCTGTTCAGATCTTTATATATGACGCCCGGTTCCACATCCGCCTGAAAGTCCTCTTCTCGTATGTCGATGATTCTGTTCATTTGAGTGAAATCCAGAACCACGCCTCTTTCTACGGGAATCGGATTTCCTTCCAGGCTGCTTCCTGAACCCCAGGCGGTTACTGGAAAATGCCTTTCGCCCGCGTATCTCAATATATTCACAACCTCCGCTTCATTTACCGGCCATATCACTGCCTCAGGCAATGAGGGTTTATGCCTGGACTGGTCCCTTGAGTGAAGGTTGAGGTTGGACTCACCTGTGGAAAAGCGGTCCGGCGCTACCATCGATCTTAAAATTTCTATATCTATGTTATTAAGCTTATTGTAATTCAAAAAATATTCTCCTGATAATTCATCTTATATAAAAAACACTTTTTTTTTACAACCGGTTCTTAAAGAGGGATGTTATTAAATTTTTTGTTGCCTTTATATTAATAAAAATATGATTTAATAATGTATATTATGCCAATGATTGATAAAATAAGTTTATAAGTATAACATTTAAACATTAGACTTATCCCTATAATTTTCTTGACACACAAGGCTATACTACCTATACTCACACGAAAATTAAGGAATTATTATAGGCCACAAAGTCAAACCTTAAAAGAGAGTTGCATCAACTCTTATAACTCAATTTAGTGGAGGATGTATGGCAGGAGGAAAATCAAAATCAAAAACAAAAGGAAAAGGACAAAAAACGAGTTCGGTCGACAAGACAGTTTACAAGGCGCTCGGACTCAGCGGCGGGATCTTCGGGGCGGCTCCCTGCGCCATAGACGTGAAAAATGACAGGATCGTAAGAATAAGACCACTGCATTTTGACTCAAAGTATGATCCCAAAACATTCAACCCCTGGAAAATCAGCAAAAACGGGAAGACCCTGGAACCCATGATGAAGGCTCTTCCGGCTCCATGGAGCCTTGCCTATAAAAAACGAGTTTATTCCCCTAACAGGATAAAGTTTCCTCTAAAGAGGGTTGACTGGAATCCTGATGGTGAAAGAAACACACAGAACAGGGGCAAGAGCAAGTTTGTAAGAATATCATGGGATGAGGCGTCTGAGCTTATCGCCAAGGAAATCAAAAGAATACACAAACAATACGGACCGCTGGCTATTCTGATCCAGGGAGACGGTCACGGCGAGTGTATATTTGTACATGCTACCCATGGTTCTTCCTGTCTGCTGCTGGACAAGATGGGCGGATTTACCCAGCAGATCAGGAATCCGGACTCCTGGGAGGGCTGGTACTGGGGCGCGAAGCATATCTGGGGCTCTGGTCTTATAGGCATGATGAATCCTGCCGACAACATTGTAAAGGACATCAGCGAAAACACCGAATTGCTTCTGGTATGGGGCGGTGATCCTGAAACAACACCCTGGGGTTTCAGAGGCCAGTTTGCGAGTAATATTGTCCGGTTCTGGTCTGAGATCGGAATCAAACAGGTCTATATTTGTCCTGATTTGAACTATGCGGCAGCCATTCACGCGAACAAATGGATACCGGTGCTGCCCAACACGGATGCGGCGCTGCAGCTTGCCATCATTTACATGTGGATTAAGGAAGGCACCTATGACAAGGAATATATAAAGACCCATACAATCGGGTTTGACAAGATAAAGGCGTATGTCATGGGAGAGGAAGACGGCGTGCCCAAGACACCTGAATGGGCGTCAAAGAAGTGCGGTGTTCCGGAATGGACCATAAAGGCCCTCGCGAGAGACTGGGCCAAAAAGACAACCACTATAGGCCACTATTTCGGCGGCGGTATGATAAGGGGCCCATTGTCCCATGAACCGGCCAGGCTTGAGGTTGTTCTTCTTGGAATGCAGGGGCTGGGCAAGCCTGGCGTGCATCAGGCACAGATCGCCTATCAGGGAATGCCCAGGAATATCGTATCAAAGAAGACCGGAAGTCACATGGGAATATTTGAGCGTCTTAAAAAGAGCAAGTACGGGGAAAGGCTGCTGAAGCCTCATAGTATAACCCCGACAGCCTGGGGCAAGCAGATGATTCCCAAGACCCTTATAGAAAAGGCTGTCAATGAGGGCAAGGTGGATTTCTGGGGAACAGGCGGGCATGAAGTGCCCACAGAGGATCAGTTCGTCAAATATTCATATCCGATACCCAAAGAGAAGGGCGGCACCGAGATC
>CAZJOB010000302.1:0-4864 GCA_964547435.1 uncultured Desulfatiglans sp.
GACTGTTGTATTTGTCCCGAATGCGTCTGTTCGAATACTGGTCGCACTGTTTCCAAACCGGGCCTTGTTATAGCCTGCCGATCCGAAGATGTCCCAGTTCCGGGAAGGTCTGCCCGCGAATTCAAGTTCAAGGCCGGAGCTTTCGGCATCACCTGCGTTTGCGATATAGTACGTCTGCCCCAGAGGAAGATTCAGTTGCATATGATCCCATGAGATATGAAACAGGGTCATGTTAACCCTGAACCGTTCATCAAGCCAGGCCGTCTTTACTCCTATCTCGTAATTCCAGCTTGTCTCTTCATCATATGCCTCGCTTCCCGCGGGCGACACTGGGTTGAAACCTCCTGCCCTGTAACCGCGGCTTATACTGCCGTACACCATTCTTCCGGGCGCAATCCGCCTCGTAAGGCTTAACCGGGGTGAAACCTGTGTAAAATCCCGGTCTGTATTCAAGGCTGTGGCAGGGGCTATGGCCGGTGAAGAAAAGGTCTGAAGATCGGCATCCTTGCTCTCGTAATCGATACGCAGGCCCAATGACAGGTCCCACACTTCGCGGGCAGTAAGAATCGCCTGCGCGTAGGCCCCGAAGCCCGTGTCATCAAGTCTGGCCAATGGTGATGTCATCTCGATACTAAAAGGCTGAGTTATCTGGTTTACACTGGTTTCACGATATCTTTGCATAAAAATAAGCGCACCCGCCTGCCAGGCAAGTTTCATATGGTCATTTAACAAAAAAGGAGAGTCATTCGCTGAACTCCATCGAAATTCCTGGCTTAACTGCAGGTTACGCATCTTCGATTCCCTTACCATTAAAGGCAAAGGTGTGTAATCAAGGTCTGTCGCCCCCTCAGTTTCCCATTTCACGAGACCGCTTATGGAGATAAAATCGACCCTGCGGCCGTGGTATTCCATCACAAGAGCGGGTGAAAAAATGTCACGATCAAGGCGGCCTTCATAGTTCCGCTGTCCGTGGTATGGATTCTGTTTAAGGTCCGCCAGATCATGAAGCGCGTAATCTCCGTCACGATTCTGTTCCGCGAATAGAATTAATCGTGCCGCCATAGTGTCAGTCGGGAGCCACTCCATCTGAAGTTTGCCGATGAACGTCTCACGGCTGTCAATGTCATTGCCTGTGATATCATTATCACTGAATCCGTCCCGCGAGGAGTAGCCTGCCGCCAGACTGAATCCCAGTTCATCTTTTATAAGTGGTCCGCTGACCCTGAATCGTCCGCGTGTGAGATTATAACTGCCATACTCCCCTTCCACGGTGCTTTCCCATGAGGAAAGATTTGGATATCTGCTCAGAATATGAATAACACCCCCCACTGTATTGCGCCCATAGAGCATCCCCTGCGCGCCCCTCACAAACTCAACCTGCGTTATATCAAGGAGTTCAATGTTGCCGGAGTAGCCATGAAGCTGAGGCACGCCATCGAGGTAGGTGGTAACGGCAGGATTATTCGGGCCTGACCCTATGCCCCTGAAATAAGGCTGGCTCAGTATTCGCGCTGTAAATTCAACCATATTCACATTCGGGACATAATCTGCCGCATCGCCGATCAGTTCTATTCCGGCATCCTCTATTGCTTTGCTGTCAAAGGCAGTTATACTTGAAGGTGTTCCCTGGGCCGGTGAAGGATCTTTGGTGGCTACGACCACAATATCTTTCAAGCGGTATACCGGTTTATCGTCCTGTGCGTGGGCGGAACACAAAATCATGAATATCATAAACGTTAATAACACTGTTCTGTTTAATTTCTTAAGCAGGTCCGCTACTATTATTTTCAATTATTTTCTCCTTTTTTAAATACTAGGAGGCTGTCTGAGAATACATTTATTTCTCCTTTTGGTCATTCCCGCGCAGGCGGGAATCCAGTCATTCCAGACACTTATAGATTCCCGCCTTCGCGGGAATGACGCCTTCGGCTATTCTCGGACAGCCTCCTAGGATAGCCTTATATGAAAAAAGAACACCAAATTCAACACAGTTCTGTGTTCACTTAAAAGCCAGCGCCCCTGTCGGGCAGGCCTTTACAACCTCTTTTGCCGCTTTTGAAAGACCTTCTTTAACCGATCTATCAAAGGGAACTGCCACCCTGACATTAAATCCTCTGCCAATAAAGGTAAGTCCCAGTTTTTCCTTCTGTTCTTCCGTTATCTGCACGCAGATACCACAGCTTATGCATTTCCCCGGTTCATATATCAGATCCGGATGCTCATCCCTGTAAAGATATCCGCGCTGTTTTCCCTTGTATTGCGATGTCTTTGCCTCGTATTCCTGTGCAAATGTCCGCAGTTTGCAGGACCGTCCTTTCCGGCAATCACAATGTAGACAGTATGAAGCCTCACGGGATGCCGCCTCCCGGTCCGGTCCTGTCATATGAGCGATATCTCCGGGTTCTTCACGCGCCCTGAATACTGATGACCTTAAAAATTCTTCCTGTTCATTCTTTCCCATACGAATATTAAATGACCTGATTGTGCCTGTGACCGGTTTTTTATCCAGGTACTGCATGATGCCGGTTGCCGCTTTTTTACCATCTGCCAGTGAACGCACTGTAAGCTTCAGACCTTTACGCACATCGCCTCCTGCAAACACCCCCGGTATATTAGTCTGAAGGGTGTCTTGATTCACTGCCAGCCCTCCCTTATCTTTCGTAAAGCCCAGCATCTCAAGATCAGAGGCTGATACCCTGCCGACCCCAAGGAATACCGCATCAAAGATTTTTAAAAGTTCATCAAGAGAAATATCTCTGCCCACACGCACATTCTGTCTGAATACAACGCCATGCAGCCTAACCTGTTCAATCTCAGCATCAAGCACTGTCCGGGGAAGTTCCCCTTCATGAACTCCATAGCGCAGCATGCCCCCCGGCTCTTCATGGTCATCAAAGACAGTGCAGGATATACCTTCTCTTTGCAGATAGTATGCAGCGGACAACCCCGCCGGTCCCGCACCAACTATGGCAACCTTTTTATCACGTTCAGGTGATGGTACAGGATTGTATGGTGAAGTGTTAGACAAATCCAGTTCTGCTGCGCACCTTTTTATCAGGCGGATAGCTATCGGTTCATCAACCTGCCCCCGCCTGCAGGCCTTTTCGCATGGGGCAGGACATATGTATCCGGTTACTGCCGGCAGTGCGATATGCTCCTTTATTGTCTCTATAGCCTTGTCATATTGCCCGGCAGCCATGTAACGCAACATGGCCGGGATATCCATGCCCGCAGGGCATGCAACCTGGCACGGCCCCATGCAGTCACCCGCATGATCGCTCAAAAGCAGTTCAAGGGCAGTTTTTCGTGCATTATATATCACAGGATCATCGTTTGTTACGATCATACCCTCTTCCGCTATTGTTGCACAGGAGGGGACAAGGTTTTTTTTGCCCTCTACCTTAACCACACAGATCATGCAGCTTGTAAGGGGAGAAAGGCCCTTTAAGTGGCAGAGGGTCGGGATCTTTATATTGATAGACTCGGCTGCCTCAAGGATTGTTGAGCCTTCAGGCACTTGAACAGGTTTTCCATCTATGGTTAATCTAATCATTCCACAACTACCGCCTTTTCCGGGCACACATCCTTGCATGTACCACAGCGAATGCACTTTTCAACTTCAATCTCATGCCTTTCATAGGGCTTAAAAGTAATCGCCCCCACAGGGCAATGCTGGGCGCATATGGTGCAGCCAATACAGTCATTCGTGACCCTGTATTGTATAAGGGCCTTGCATTTACCCGCAGGGCATCTACCATTTACATGCGCCTCATATTCCTCGCGGAAATATTTTAATGTTGAAAGCACCGGGTTTGGGGCAGTTCCACCAAGGGCGCAAAGGCTACCCTGTTTTATCTGTTGGGCAAGCTCTTCAAGCTGATCAAGATCGGATCTCTTTCCCTGTCCCGCACAGAGCCTGTCCAGTATCTCAAGCATGCGTCGCGTGCCCACACGGCAGTATGTGCATTTACCGCATGACTGGTTCTGAGTGAATTGCAGAAAATACCTTGCTATATCCACCATGCAGTCAGTCTCGTCCATAACCACAAGCCCGCCTGAGCCCATGATAGCGCCTGCATCAGCAAGGGATTCATAATCAACAGGGATATCAGAAAAACGGGCGGGGACACAGCCTCCGCTCGGCCCCCCTATCTGTATGGCCTTGAATTTTAAGCCATTTGCAATGCCGCCACCTATCTCCTCTACTATTCGCCTCAGGGTTACACCCATCGGCACCTCAATAAGCCCGCCCCGTGCAATCTTGCCTGCCAGTGCAAACACCTTTGTCCCCCTGCTCTTTTCGGTTCCCATCTGAGCAAATGCGGCCCCGCCATTTCGTATAATCCATGGAACAAGGGCATAGGTCTCCACATTGTTAATAAGTGTGGGCTTGCCCCATAATCCCTGTTGAGCAGGATAGGGTGGCCTGAGTCGCGGCATGCCCCTCTGCCCCATAATGCTCGCAAGAAGGGCAGTCTCTTCACCGCATACAAATGCGCCTGCGCCTGCCACGATCGTGAGATCAAGAGAAAAGTTACTGTCACAGATATTGTTACCCAGAAAACCACGCGCATGGCACATCTTTATGGCCTCTGTCATGCGTTCTATGGCAAGGGGGTATTCCGCCCTGATATAAAGATATCCCCTGTTTGCACCTACTGTGTGGGCAGCTATTATCATTCCTTCCAATACCCTTAAGGGGTAGGATTCCATGAGCATCCTGTCCATAAATGCCCCCGGATCGCCCTCATCCCCGTTTAATACAATAAAGCGTTCCTTTTCAGGCTGACTTCGCACTGCCCGCCATTTGAGTGAAGTGGGAAACCCTGCCCCACCCCTCCCTCTTAAGCCGCTTGCCTCTATT
>CAZJOB010000303.1:0-2449 GCA_964547435.1 uncultured Desulfatiglans sp.
GTTTAAGGAAAATAACATGAACACTGACAGAATAGACAGTATCATAGAGAGGTATAACAGAGAGCCCGGCTCGCTCATACAGATACTCCTTGATATTCAGGAGGAGTTCAACTGGCTTCCGGGTGAATCCCTGAAGAGGATAAGCGAAAGAATAAATGTGCCGCTGCAGCAGGTACGACATGCAGCCACCTTTTACAGGGTGTTTGGCATGGTCCCTCATGGCCGCCATCGGGTGCATGTGTGTATGGGCACGGCCTGCCACGTCAGGGGCGCAGCCCGTATCCTCGATTCAATTGAACAGGCAACCGGCCTTAAGCCGGGTGAAACAGCCCCCGGGTTCAGGTTCAGTATTGATACAGTCAACTGCCTGGGCTGCTGCGCCCTGGGCCCTGTTGCCCGAATAGACGGCAGGGTCTACGGAAAGATGACCCCTGCGGGGGCCGCTGAGATAATAAAAAGCTACAAATAGGTGAAAGATATGGCGCCTTTTGATTCGCCTGAAAAACTTGAAGAATACAGACATGGGCTGATATCCCGAAGAGACCCTGAAAGACCCTGCGTATCCATATGCGCCGGTTCCGGCTGCATTGCGTCAGGCGCGAATGAGGTTATAGCGGCCTTTAAATCGGAGATCGCTAAACAGGGCCTTTCCACATCAGTGGATACAAAGGGCGCCGGATGCCCCGGGTTCTGCGAGAGAGGGCCTGTCGTGGTCATCTATCCCGAAGAGATATGCTACCTTCAGGTAACCCAGGAAGATGTGCCCGAGATAGTGGAACAGACCTTAAAGAGAAAAAAGATCATTGACCGCCTGCTATATGCTGACCCGAATACCGGAGAAAAGGCGGTGCATGAATCGGATATCTCTTTTTACAGAAACCAGGAAAGACAGCTTATCTGCAATAACATAAAGATAGATTCCGGAAGCATTGACGACTATATCGCATCAGTAGGTTACTCTGCACTGGCAAAGGCCCTTTCGGGCATGAGGCATGAAGATGTTATTGATGAAGTAAAGAGGTCCGGGCTCAGGGGCAGGGGCGGCGCAGGCTTTCCCACGGGAATCAAATGGGAAGGGTCAAGAAACGCTCCTGATCAAACAAAATATGTGATCGTCAATGCCGATGAGGGCGATCCGGGCGCGTTCATGGACCGGGCCCTTCTGGAAGGAAATCCCCACCTGATACTGGAGGGTCTTATTATAGGGGCCTATGCTATCGGAGCGCGTGAAGGATATGTGTACGTAAGGCATGAATATCCCCTTGCGGTCAAAAATATCACCCTTGCCATAGAGCAGGCTGAAAAATGCGGGCTGCTGGGCAAAAATATTATGGGAAAGGACTTTGATTTTACGGTAAGGGTGAACCGGGGTGCCGGGGCCTTTGTATGCGGCGAGTCCACCGCGCTGATGGCATCCATTGAAGGCAGGGCCGGAGAACCCAGGCCAAAGTACGTTCGCTCCAACATCTCGGGGCTCTGGGGAAAACCGACCGTGTTGAACAATGTGGAGACATGGGCCAATGTACCCCTCATAATCAATAAAGGGTCTAAGTGGTTCGCCGGTACAGGAACCGAAAACAGCAAGGGGACAAAGATATTTTCTCTTGTCGGAAAAATAAACAACACGGGCCTTGTTGAGGTGCCCATGGGCATTGCCCTGAGGGATATAATATACAACATAGGCGGAGGCATTCCTGAAGGCAGAAAATTCAAGGCAGTGCAGACAGGCGGGCCTTCTGGCGGGTGCATACCCGAAGAACTGCTTGACCTTGAGGTGGATTTTGACGCTCTTTCCGGCGCCGGCTCCATGATGGGCTCCGGCGGCATGATTGTAATGGACGAAGATACCTGCATGGTTGATACCGCAAGGTACTTTATCGATTTTCTGGCAAATGAGTCATGCGGTAAATGCGTGCCATGTCGTGAAGGTCTGAGACAGATGGCCGGAATTCTCAAAAACATCACAGAAGGAAAGGGAAAGGAAGGAGATATCGAACTGCTTGAAGCGCTTTCCGAGACGGCCCGTGAGGCATCCCTGTGCGCACTGGGCAAAAGCGCGCCGAATCCCCTTTTAAGCACCCTGAAATATTTTCGAGAGGAGTATGAGGCCCATATCAGGGAGAAGAGGTGCCCTGCCCTCTATTGCAAATCCCTGATCTCCTACTGGATAGACCCTGAAAAATGCCGGGGATGCGGAATCTGCATAGATAAATGTCCTGCCGGGGCCATTGACGGCGGCAAGGGCATGATAAGCGTTATTGACCGGGAAAAATGCACAAAATGCGGGACCTGCCTTGATGTCTGCCCCGATCGTTTCAAGGCTGTAAAAAAGATCTCGGGTGAACCTGTGCCTGCTCCCCTTCCCGAGGGAAAAAGGCGCATAACCGGAAAGGCCGTAAAAAAATGACGGAAATCCTTCTGCATATAGATGGAAATGAGGTAAAAGCGA
>CAZJOB010000303.1:2459-4837 GCA_964547435.1 uncultured Desulfatiglans sp.
GCATGACCATTCTTGAGGCTGCCAGAGAAGCGGGCATCAGGATACCCTCACTTTGTTATCACGAAAGGCTGGAGCCATTCGGGGCGTGCCGTTTGTGTATTGTGGAAATAGAAAACGGGGATTCGTCAAGAATGGTCGTATCCTGCATATATCCTGCTGAAGAAGGGCTCAGAATAAAGACAAGGTCTGAAAAGATTGACAGGATTAGAAAGACGATCATTGAGCTACTGCTGGCGCACGCGCCCTGCTCTCCTTCGCTGAACGAGCTTGCACAGGAATACGGGGCCGAAAGAAACCGCTTTAAACAGGAATCTTCATTCTGCATACACTGCGGCCTGTGCGTGAGATACTGCAATGAGGTTAAGGGAATAGGCGCTATAGGTTTCATAGGCCGCGGAACCGAAAAGGAGATCAGTTTTATTCCCGAAATAGCCCTGAAGGAATGCCGGGACTGCAAGGAATGTTTTTCCCTGTGCCCGACATCTTATCTTCAGGCCGCCTATGTATTGATGGAGGGGCTCAGTTCCTGCTGATTATTTCTTCATCTCAAGGCCGGCATTCTGTACACACAAGGGGAACGGATCCATTATGGAAAGTCCGCCATCCGCCGGAATGACAGCGCCTGTAATATAGGATGAATCATCACTGGCCAGAAAACAGCATATCCCGGCGATCCTGTCAGGCGCCGCAGGCTTATGGGACGGGATGTTCTGAAATACCTTTTCCGTGAAGGTTTTCAGATCTGTGCCATGATCCCTGGCGATCTGCCCAAAATGTTCTTCGGTCATATCGGAAAAAACAAACCCCGGGCATACAACATTGCATCTGATACCGTTTCTGCCAAAGTCCAGGGCCGCCTGCTGAGTAAGCGCGTTTAATCCCGCCTTTGACGTGCAGTAGGCTGAACCCTCGGGGATACTGCGCAATGAGGCAAGTGAAGAGACATTGACGATGGAGCCGCCGCCGCTCTCTATCATTCCGGGGATAACAGTCCGCATGAGCATAAATGGCCCAACCAGATTTATCTCAAGGGTCTTTCGCCACACCTCGACAGACGCGCTCGTGACCGAACCCTCTGTACCCACGCCCGCGTTGTTTACCAGCACATTGACCGGCCCCCCGAAGGCCGTCGCCGTATCAACGATACGGTCAATGTCCCTGGGTTCAGACACATCCCCCCGGCACTTGACGGCTGTCCCTGCCGGCAATGACTGTATTACCTGATCAAGAAGATCCTCCCTGCGCCCGGCAATGCATACTTTTGCGCCTTCAGCGACAAAACGCCTGGCCACCGCGGCCCCGATTCCCGTGCCTCCCCCGGTAATTATGGCTGTCTTTCCTTTAAGCATCATAAGCTCATACCTCTTTTCAATTAATAACGTTATTTTTTAAAGGCCTGAATATAGAAAAGATCGTATTATATGTCAATTTATACCTGTTTAAAAACATTTTTGCTGAAACAACTGTCCCTGTCGTCTGTGTCTCCTGTTAAAAGAAGCTGCATCCCGTTCCCCTTCGGCTTCGCTCAGGGTCGCAAGAGCGCAGAGTGCACAGAGGTAGAATAAAATTTTTCAGGCGTCATGAATTTGACGTTTTTTATCATTTCCAGGTTTTGCCTCCATCGGAATCGATTGCCATTATCTGTAAATACCATGTAAATTAAATAGGTTAGCTCCTTTATTCAGACTGCGGTGAATGTTGAAAGTGAATATGGCATGAGATGTGCTAATTAAATGAGCAGAAAAATGTCAAACATATCCTTGAGGGGAGAGCTATGAGTAATACCATAAAAAAGACCGTGATTTTAGCAAGTTTGATGATCCTGTTGTTACTATGTCCCCATACACAGATCAGTTCGAGGGAAAATGATGAAAAAAACCGCCTGCCTGAAGGTGTGTTTATTGAACTGACCAGGGACTTTTATGAGGCGATGAAAGATCGGGGAACCGGAGGACAGACGGTTTACACCAATGATCCTTCTATAGAATATTTAAGAGAGATATCAGTATCTTCCCGGTTTGCGGTTGAAACGAACCTGCAGATAATCAGGCAGCAGGAGCGGATTATCAGCCTTCTTGAGACAATAGCGGAAAAAAAGAGCAAATGACGGTTTTTAAACGGAAATTGACCATTTTATCAGTGGCCTTCTGTATTCTTATCGCAGAAGGTCTGTTCTCTTGTCTGATGGCATCCAATAAGCTGTTTGACATAAATTTGGAGAATGATGAAAGACATATAACCTTGTCGCTCACAATGGCGGAACGGCCTGAGTTCGTGTTAAAACCCTTAAAGGACAACAGCGTTCTGCTTTCCCTGATAAATGTTCTTAAGGCCGGTGAATTGAATAAAAACTCCTCCGGCATGACTATACTTGAGTT
>CAZJOB010000304.1:0-4836 GCA_964547435.1 uncultured Desulfatiglans sp.
CTTGGAATGACTGGATTCCCGCCTGCGCGGGAATGACCAAAAGGTGAAAAAAATGCATTCTCGGACAGCCTCCTAGTTTGTCATTCTGCGACTTGTTGAAAATCCCGATGCTGTTTTCGGGGCCTGCCGGGTCGTAGCCTCTCTGACCACCAAAGCTTTAGCGGCGGTGGTTGGCGTAGCCTGGATCGCGGAATCCAGCGATTTCAGACACTTATAGATTCCCGCCGGAGTTTATTCACGGACTTGATTCGGGGCGGGAATGACGGCTTTAGTGACTTTTTACGAGTCTGTCTTAATTAATTCTGTTCTTTTCAAAAAAACCATTTTACAACCCTGTTCTTTCACTGACATTAATGAAAAGCA
Organism: uncultured Desulfatiglans sp.; assembly: GCA_964547435.1. Lineage (GTDB taxonomy): Bacteria > Desulfobacterota > DSM-4660 > Desulfatiglandales > HGW-15 > CAZJOB01. The sequence continues at coordinate 364 of CAZJOB010000304.1, forward strand.
TATCTTCCGGAAAGGAGATTAAAATGAGGGGTATAAGGATTATTTATTGCGGATTGATAATCTGCATTTTCTCATTAATTTCCCCTGCCGGTTCCTCTGCATGGAACGATGAGACACACCTTGCCATTGCCAGGGCATCTGATTATTCCAAATGGTACAATGCCGCGGCCGCGGATCTGGCAAAACTCAAGGCGGGCTCCATCGAATCATTTAACCACTTTTGCAACAACCCGCCGGGAACAGTGATAACAGTAAAGAAAGTGATCGGCCAGGCTGAATATTATAACGACAGTAAACACGCGGAAGGGCATCTCTATGGGGCGATTATCGCCTCCGTGAGGAATTACAGGGAGATGCGAAAGAAGGGGGAATACGCTGAATCTCATCTTGCCTATGCAGTGCATTATATCGGCGACCTCTCCCAGCCCCTTCACAACACGGTCTTTAATCAATTCAACAAAAAAAACCATGCGGCCGTCGATATGATCATTAATGATGACGCCCTGAAAAATATAGACAAAATAAGAATATACAGAATAGACATAAAAAGTGAAGCTGACCTTGCGCATGAGATAGCCCGTATTGCCAATATCTCTGTTTCGCTTGGATACACAATCGAAAAGGAGGATAGACTGCTGACCCGGGAGGAAGCCTATGCCCAGATAGGGCACAGCGCTTCACTCCTGAAGGGACTTTTAAGATATCTGGGCAAATAACTATTTTTTCAGTTCCTCAGCAACAACATCCATATCCTTGAGGTTGCCCTTCATAGCTTCAGATATATTCAGAGAACTGAGTTTCTTCAACATTCCATCCAGCAATTCATCACAGCCCTGGCAGATCTTCAGACCGTTAAGATAGACCTTTTCGATTGCCTCTCTCGTAAAGAGCCTTGCCACTGCCTTAATATAAGCGGCAGATCTTTCTTTGCCCTGGTAATTCGCCGCCTTTTTGCACATGGCCTTTGCCACCTCGCACCATGTCATCATATCCGCAAGCAGGAACATGACATACTGTGATTTTGTAAGTTTTGACTTTCTGGCGGCAAGAATAACATCGTTCAGGATCTCTATGGCATAAGCCAGTTGTCCTGCGCTGATATCTTCAGGCAGATTTTTCAGTTCATCGGCCATTTTTCTGTAATACTCACCCTTTTCACGAACTGTCTTCTGCAGGCGGAACATGGCAATAAGCCTGCGCTGTATTTCGCTTGTTCCCTCATATATGGTTGTGATCTTTATATCCCTCTTGATCTTTTCTACCTCATACTCCTTGATATAGCCATAACCTCCAAGCCCCTGTATGGCATCATTTGCCATGGCGTCTCCGGCCTCGGTCGCGAAGTATTTAGCTATGGAACCTTCCACCTGAAGATCCTTTTCATCAGTGTCCAGCCTGGTCGCTACTTCCTCTATATAGGCCCGGGCCGCCTCAAGTCTCACCGCGTTGGGTACGAGTATCTTATGGGTGTATCCCTGCTTTTCTATCAGCGGGCTGCCGAACTGCTCCCTTTCTTTGGCATAAGCTATTGTCTTTTCCAGGGCCGCCATGCCTCCGCCGAGGCCGAATGTTGCCACCATGAGTCTCGTATATCCGAATACCTCATTGGACTGCCTGAGACCCTGTCCTTCAACACCGCCTATCAGGTTCTCCTTTGGAATATAAAGGTCTTCAAGGGTAAGGGGGCATGTATCCGAAGCCCTGATCCCGTGTTTATCCTCATGTTTGCCCGGAATCAGTCCTGCATCCCCGGACTCTGCTATAAAAAAGGTGGGGCCTTCGGGCGCTTCAGCAAGTATTGTATATATCTTTGCCACACCGCCGTTGGTTATAAACTGTTTCTGACCGTTAAGCCTGTAACCCTTTATTTCACCATTCTCATCCAGAACACGCTCCGCCTTGGTCTTGAGTGCCTGGACATTTGATCCCGCCTCCGGCTCGGTAACTCCATACGCCACTACCAGGCCTTCTTCGGCTATCTTTCTTATATATTTCTCTTTCTGCTCAGGGGTTGCCCCTACTCTTATGGGGTCCATCCCCAGGCAGATGGCAAGAAAAGATGTTGCTATGGCAAGATCCATTTTAGCCATCCTCTCCGAGACAATGGCTATATCAGTAGAACCGGCGCCCAGTCCGCCGTATTCCTCTGGTATAAAGATCAGGTGCAGGGCCACCTCCGGCCCCAGCATAAAATTGATGAGATCTTTCGGAAACTCCCCTTTTTTGTCCAGATCCAGTCTTGTTTCCAGATCGATCTTTTCCTTTTCAAGCTTTGCGATTGTATCAAGGACCATGGAAAGCATCTCAGGATCCATTCTTTTCTGTTCGGACATTCAATCCCTCCTAAGTTTAATAAAAATTCACCGGAGAGATGTCATCATCACTCCGGAGACAATTTCGCGCAGATTAGCAAATATTTCGCCCTGGTGTCAATCTTTTGAAAAGATATGTGCAAAACTATTACATAAAGAAAATTGAATATCTCCCTGTGCTGTATCGTGGATTTAAAATATTGACACAGAAAAGTATATGCCATATATTTGCCGCCAAATAAAATGACTTTTTTCAACTCAAAAGTTACATTAGTTACATTTATAAACCAGTATCTTTATTTCAAAAAATTATTTTAATATTTTATATTCTTCAGGTGCTTAGGTTAATATCAGCACTCTTTGCTATCTCGTTGTGGCAGCCCCATGAATAAGTGCCTGAATGGCTATGGTTTTGTTCTCAGGTTAATACGATATTGTTGAAAACCCGGTATATGAAAAACCAAATATGAAATCAGAACAGGACGAATTTTCTATAATTTTTTTCGAGCCTATTGAACATTGAGGAACTCGTAAAAAGCTTTTTTTATACCGCTTCGCGGCAACCTGTGAGAAACGAAGTCGAAGACTTCATTGGAAGGGGCTTACTTTTCCCCCTTTGGAAAAGCGCCTCTTCTTTCCCCCTTTGGAAAAGGGGGCAGGGGGATTTAATAAAGGCGCCTGCCTAAATAATACAGAATAGAAGCCTGATTGATACAAGGCAAAATCCCACCTGACCTTCACTTTATTAAAGGGAGGAGTTAGCCCTCATTTACAAAGGGAAACAGGGAAGGGTTGGTGAATTTGCTATAAACTGAATAATACCTCTTCGCGGGTGGGGTTCCTGTCCCGCCATAACCTTAAGGCGACGGCGGATTATACCCCACCGAAAAAGAGGTGGCATGTAAAATACCACAACCTTGTGGGTGTGCAAATTAATGGAGACAATATGGTTTTTTAGCCTTACCCACTCGTTTTTTTGGGCTTCTTACGAGACCATCAAACATTGGAGGAATTTATGGAAACAATGGTTATTACAAAAAAATATTCGAAAAAATCGGTATATGATAATAAGTTTCTTTTTCCTCTATTGTGTTGCTTATTCCTTTTTCTATTCTCACCAACCCCCGCATCAGCGGACATCGCTTCAGTTCAGGCAGAGATCACCCAGATCAATGCACAGATAACTTCCCTGACCAATAATGAGCTCGCGACCCTGGATGCCGAGATAGACGAACTCAGGAATGGCATGAATGAGGCGCGGGAGTTCATGAACGCCTTCAATACCCGTAATGAATTTCTCATTCAGTATTATAATGCCCACAGAAGTCGCCTCAGGCAGTACGAAGGGCGGGTGTTCCAGCTCAGTATGTCATATGGTGATTTTTTTGACGCGAAGCACGCATGGGAGAACAGCAACGATCCACTGGTTCGGCGCGAACAGATCATTATTATGTTCCGCTATCTTAATGGTAATGAACGGGAGCCGGGCCAGTGGGAACTGGACCCCAACACTCAGCAGGACTTTGTTGATATGGCAGACCTGATTGTCCGCAGAAGGGCGGTCGCCCGAATCGGCGAGGCTCTTGTCCTTCTCGGGGATCTTACGATGGAACTGGTCAACGGCATCAGCGGCATACCACAGAACCTCAAAGAAGCCGCCTTTGAAACCATTAAGTTCACATGCACGGCAACCTCCAAGTTGTTACCGGATGATGCAGTAAAGTCCCTCAACGAGACATACCTCCGCTACATACCTTTCCTGGATTTTCAAAAAGAGCGTGCTGAACTTCTGGCAAATGAACTCAACGAGATTCGAAACAGGTATGAGTTCGGCGGTGAGAACGGCCGTCTGGAGGCACTGGCCAAGGCACAGGCCCTGGTAGACTTTGAACAGGAGGTCTTAGCCGAGCTGGAGCCGGAGATGACAGATTATCTTGACAATAAGGCTATTGTAGAGGCCAACTTCGCCACTGTCCAGGCCGAGTTGAATGCCAAAATGGCGGAGCGGGATTCCCTTAACATGGACCTGCACGACCTGATCCAGAGCCGGATCGACAAGGAATTTGAACTTCGGCAGCTTCAGGAACAGGAGGCTATCGACGCAAACGGGGGGCCTACAAACTACGTGGCAACCCTGACGGCATACAGAACCGACAGCGTG
>CAZJOB010000305.1:0-4744 GCA_964547435.1 uncultured Desulfatiglans sp.
AAGAATCTCTCATGAATCTGTTATTCTGAATGGCGTGATCCGGCATGTGACTGGTTATAAAATAGAGACCCTTCGCTTCGTTCAGGGTGACAGGCATCGGGCACAGATGTAGATACTTGCTTGGCAAATATCTCAATTAAAACAGGTCATTAACCCTTTAAAAATTCGGATTGATCCTGATTTTGTTGTACTCGTAAAAAGCTTATTCATACCGCTTCGCGGCAACCTATATGAAACGAAGTCGAGGAGTTCATTGGAAGGGAGTATCTTTTCCCCCTTTGGAAAAGTGCCCCTCTTTCCCCCTTTGGAAAAGGGGGCAGGGGGATTTAATGAAGGTGGTGCCCGCACCATGCAGAATAAAAGCTCGATTGATGAAAAGGCAAAATCCCGCCCGACCTTCACTTTACAAAAGGGAGGGGGGATTTATACTGATATTAATTTTGACGAAATCGTAAAAAGTCCAAAGATCGTCATTCCCACCCCGAATCAAGTTCGTGAATAAACTCCGGCGGGAATCCGGTCTTTTCGAGTACTTATAGATTCCCGCCTGCGCGGGAATGACGTTTCCGGGACTTTTTACGAGATCGTCAATTATATCAACCCGCTACTTTTTCTGATACCACTTGCCGCTTTCGTCCTGAATCCATTCGCCTGCACCGGCCCTTTCAGCAATCTGAATGGCCCTGCGTTTTCCTACAGTAACCACATCGGCGTTCTGCTGTTTGGCTATGGCCTCATATACGATCTTTCTATCCTGGTTCTCATCGGATACAACATCCTCTTTTTCTCTTTTATTCCCAACAAACTCCAGATAACCCAGGTTGTTTTCGCCTATAATGCCCTGGTTTTTAAGTTCCACTATAACCGGTAGGCGATTAGTCATTCTTTCCTTGATTCCCTGAGCGTACGCGCTTGCGGTGCATAAGAGGATTATCGGCAGTAGTAATACAAACAGGTTTTTTAAATAAATCCTTTTCATGGCATAGTCTCCTTTTTAATGGAAAAGTGATCATTTCTTCATGAAATTTTAAAGTTTTTCCGCAGCCTTATCAATATCACCGAAGAAATCATCCAGCGCACGGTCTATCTTCACATTTACGTCAATAGTGATATGAATGGGCTTGACCTCGACCGGGGCTACGGCCACCGCAACTTCATGCTTTGTGTGGCAGGCGCAGAAACACAGCATAAGCCCCATAATAAAGAATAAGCTAAGAATTGTTTGTTTCATGGTTTACTCCTTTAAAAGGTACATGACAATAGACACCGGTAATCAAAAAATATTCATTAATTTCAGAACCGATGATGAATTACTGAATCATATCCCAGACACCTTTATAATTCAACAGCTTATCCAGAGGAACCTGAAAATTGATATCCAGGCGAAAGCCCTGAAAGGTTGAACCCTCAAGACTTTTATCCACACGTACAAATCTGCCCTCATTGCTGTCATACCAGAAAGGTAGCTTGTTTGCCGGTTTCCCGTCGAACTGAAGATTAATCATCAGGTCGTCTTCAACGCTGTTCAATCCCATCTTTACCCAGGCATATTCAAAATCCTTAAGCGCTTCAACGGCTATCTCAATCTGCTCGCGCTCCCTGGAGCCGGGAGTTAATCCTGCCGTGAGAAACCCGGTATTCCCAATACTGATCTGGCCTCCGCCCCCGGGAGTTGAATAGAGAAAACCATCTTCAAATGTCAGATGACCTTTTGAAATGCGCAGGGGTATTCGGCCGTTTACAGCCCCTTCTCCGGTAGCATTGGCGGCCCCGAATTGACCGAGCACCTCAGCCAGGTTAAGCCTGTCGCAGAAAAGGGCAAGGTCATATTCATCCTTTTCCGGCAGAAACCTGAATGACTGCATATTGACGTTTCCACCGCACCATTTGAATCTGCCCTTTTCAACCAGCAGGGACTCAGTGGATTCTATCTGAAAATCCAGGATCAGATCAGAGGCGTTAATATTTCCTGATGATATTTTATTGACTTTGAGTATCTGCCCGGGGGCGCTTTTGAGTTCAAGAAGGTCTGTCAATTCCAGGCTGGTGGAGATGCCTTCTATGGCCAGTTTATTTTCAGAATCGCGGAATCCGGCATTATCTACCTTGATTATACAGGCGCTTCCCAGACCTGTCCCTGAATAGGAAAGGTTGCAGGAAAGGTTAAAAAGGCCGTTGAGATACATGTTTTTAAGGTCCGGCAGAAAGCGGGCCAGGTCAATATCCGAAGAGGGCCTGAAGTCCGGCAGATTGATTTCTATTCCGGCTTTTTCAAATATCGGGTCCAGTGATATGTCTCCTGAGATATCGAAAACCATATCTTTCAACAGGGCGCTGTAATAATTACCGGAGAGGAGCACCCTGTCTTTCTTCTGCTGAATTTCTGTTTCCAGCCTTCCCAGTTCCATACCTTCATATTCTGCCGATTTGATTGCCACGGACCCGGAAGCATTGTCCTCAAAGGGCCATTTAACCGGCACGGTGCCGGACAGGCCCCGAACCTTTACCATTCCTTCGGACAGGGAGAGGCTTCCCTGTTTAAAGGAAAGCAGGCTTTCTGTCTTTATGCCTTCTGTTGATTCATATTGCACAGACCCTTTTACCTCGGCGTCGGGGATGTCAGCGGATATATCGTATCCTGTAAATTTTGTGCCGGGAATTTTAAGGGAAAATGAGGATCTAACCGAGCTGCTGTCAGGACTATTACTTATATCCCCCGCAAGTCTTATGGAAGGGATGCTTAACCGCATATCGTCATCATTTATCTTTATATCGGGTATGGTTACATTATATGAGACTGTAAACAGCGAATCTTCGAAACTGCCTGTTATTCTAATTTCAGGACTGCCGCTAGTCAGAATAAGATCCTGAATAACAAGCCTTGCCTGATTGCTGCTGTTTTCCTGGCAGGCCCTTCCGCTTACCTGAATATTGACATTCTCATCCTCATCCTGTTCTGCGGTTATATCCCATTCAAGGCAGGGGAATGTTAAGATATCCTCACTTCCCGGCACTGTCTCAGTAGCAGTTTGCCCGGCATTAACCGGCTGGCTTGTCAGTATCTTTGAATTCGCTTTTATGTTCTTATTGTTGATACTTATGTCCCCCGATGCGCTCATCACAACTGAGGACAAGGGGGTCACTGCCATAATTTCGGAGATGTTGAATTCCCACTGTGTGGCATCCTTTGAAACAAGGTGTATTTTTACAGGCAAATCCTCATTCCCATTGGCAGCCGGATTTCTGATAACGATATCGCCCAGATTGATCTTTGTCCGGTTTAGAATACAGGAGACTGAGATATCGGAAACAGCAAATGACTCCGAATCAAGCATTGCTGACACGTTGAGGTCCACGAGGCCCCTGAGATCCAGGGGTAGGAAATTATCGGTTATGTGAAGATATTTACTCAGGGGCAGATTATTCGTCAGCAGGGTAATTCTCATGGCGTTGTCTGCTGGATCGGGGACCCCTTTAATATTAACCCTGTGGCCTTCAGGGTAGATATTGGCCGACAGTTCGCGTGGCATCAGATCCTGAGTAATCATTCCGGCATAAAGGTCAAAGGGAAGATGAAATACCATTTCATTCATATGTAATGTGGCCTGAGAATTTCTGACATATACCTTTTCTATGGAGAATGTCATGTCTGAATCATCTGTTTTATCATCCCCTTTGCTCTCAAAAATTCCCTCAAGGCCTTTTATGGAGATATCGCCATCCATGTATTCAATATCTGCTGATATTCCGCTTACAGTAATCTGCCTGACATTGTATTCTAGAAGCTGCCGGATGGAGTAATCAACCCGAACCGAGTCAATAAACAGCCCTTCGCTTTCATCACCACCGATTCTTATGTCACTCAGTTCAGCGCCGCGAATGCCTATGCTGCGGACCTGAATAGAGGTAAGTTCAATTCCGGCCTTTTGAGCTATATCCGGTATCAGTTGCGATTCAAGATATGGGGGGATAAAAATAAAAAAACAGGCAAGGGCTGTCATTCCCAGCAGAAGCAGTGACAGGATGAGAATGATCAAAACTGATATGATTCTTTTTAGGATCATGGGATAACAGTAAGAGGGTTTTCAATCCTTACATTTCTGATTATCTGCCCTTCGTTCAGGTCTTCTGTCCAGAGCTTTTCACAACAAGCGCTTTCAGCCGCCACAATAATAAGGGAGTCCCAGAATGACAGCCTGTTTATCAGGCAGCAATCCACCGCTTCATAAATGAGTGACTGCTTGATAATCACAATCTCAAAACGCTCAAAGGAGTGCAAGATATTCTTTATTAACAGAGGGTCAGCACCTAATTTTTTTGTTGCTGTAACATAAAATTCCTGCATTACCTGAGTAGAAATCACCCCCTGAGATTCATTCAGGGTATCCTTTAAAAGCATCCGGCATTTTTCCTGTTTTGCAGGGTCATAGTTATCCATTGTATATACCAGGATATTTGTATCGATGAATATTTTAGACATCGTACAGATCCTCTCTCTTCCAGTTTTTTCCCCGAGAATTTACATTTGCCTCATCCATCAACCTGAAACATTCATCAAGATGATTATTTGCTTCTGTTTTAACTGTCTTTTCCAACTGCTTTCTAATAAGGGCGTTAAGAGATGTATTGTGTTTTTTGGCATACTCCCTTCCTGCGATTATTAGATCCTGATCAAGGGTAATTGTAATATTAGGCATCTTAACCTCCAACAAATTACTTAGTGGCTGTATTCGAAAATTTTCAT
>CAZJOB010000306.1:0-4731 GCA_964547435.1 uncultured Desulfatiglans sp.
CTATGGCGGGCCAGGCGCAGGTCTGCCCCTACAGGTGTTTTTGTCTTTCCGTATACCTTGCAACCTTAAACCTTATACCATTGTAAAATCACTATTAGTCACGAAGTTGCTTTTGACTTCCTTGGAAGTCGAAATTTATGAGTCCCTCAATTTTTGAATAACTCCTGTATTTTCCTCTTTCTCCTTGTCCTGTAAAACCAGACCATGAGACCGAATATTATTACCAGCAACGGCAGTCCGATCATGTTGAAATATTTGATGAAGTCTCTTGCCCTGGGCGATACTTCCTTCAGGGGATTCAGGTTGCCGGTCTTGGCGCGCATAACAGCGGTCTCTTCCCTGTTATTGAGATAGTCTATTATATTCATGATAAATATCCCGTTGGGATATGTTCCCTGCGGATCAATCAGGTTGTTTTTCAGGACCTCGGAGGTGCCTGTAATAAATATCTTTCCATGTTTGCCCCTTGAAATAACCGAACCTTCACTTTTTATTTTTGAGAGACCCATATCCGCTTTTTTAGGCCCCTGATCTTCCTGATCTCCTGTGCCCAAAGAGTCATCTTCATCTGTTTTCACAGCCTCGGGTACAGGTTTTCCTGCGAAAAGACTGGGAAACTCTCCTTCAAGCATATATGCCAGAGCGAAGCTGCCTGTTTCCTCATCAGGTGAAGGGGGTTGCATAAACAGCGGATTGAGGTTGGGACTTTCCTGTTCCCAGGATCTTAGAGAGGAGGATAAAAGCCTGTTCGCCGTGAGGCCGTTTTTCTTAATTCGATCATGGTCAGGCTCAAGGGGGGAGGCCTCCGGTATAAAAAGCGCCCTTATATTCCTCATAAAGGCAAGATCCTTGTTTATAACTTCATCCATCACGCGGATAATATAATAATAGGGCTGTTCTCCTCCGCCATATTCTTTTGGCCTGGTGGTTTTATAACAGCTTTCATCCAAAACCATGGTCTTTTTAATGTCTATGCCATAGTGATTCAGCAGTGTTTCTATGCCTGTGTTAATGGGTCCTGCCGGTACTCCCTGCTGACCGGCTGCATCTTCAAAGGTATCAAGAAAGAGGGCAAGGCTTTTCCCCTTCATTAGAAACTGATCGATTCGAAAAAGCTCAAATTCCGTGAAGGGCTCCCTGGGGCCGGCAATGATAAGGCAGTCAAGGCCGTCAAGCATCTCATTGTCTGTCAGCCTCACCTCTTTGATATTGTATGTCCTGGAAACAATGCCGTTGAAATTTGATACAGAACCTTCAGCAGGCATGCCGGGCATATTCATATCTCCCGCCCACGGGTTTACGCACCCATGATCCGCGAGATAACCAAGGTCATCATTTATCTCTATAAGGGATTCGATGCTTTCATGGAGGATCTCTTTCAACTGTTCCGGATCGGTTAATTCATACTGAGTGCCCAGAAGCGGAATGCGATACTGCCTGATGAGGGGGATGTTAAACATCCTGTCACTGTATTCAGCAACCAGACCTATCACACCTTTTCCCGCTGGTATTGAATGCTCAGGGACTTCAGGCCATTCAAGAGAAATGATATCATATTTTTCAATTTCATCTTTTAACTGCGTAACATCTTCGGGGGCAAATACAGTGAATTCCAGTCTTTCGTAGCTCTTTGCATTAAGCTCCTTAATAATCCCGTCCAGACTGTTCTCAATGTCCGAAAGGCCTTCAAGACCTACCAGCGGGGCAATCTCTTTAAGAGAGGGTGAGAGGAACAGCTTGATCTGTATGTTTTCGGATAGCCTCAAAAGAGCGCTTATCTTATTGTTCATTCGCTGTATAGCGGTTGTCAGGTTATATTCCAGCCCGTCGGTGGAGGTTATTTCGGGTATTTTTTCGATAATATCCCCATGGACCATTGCAAGGCCCATATATACCGCCTTGAATGACAATTCATCCTTTTCAAGCACCTGTATCTGGGATGGGTATATGCCGAATTCCCTTGCCAGATCCTGGTTTTTTCTTATCTCTTCCTCAACAGCTCCTTCCTGAGAGCTTACGTTGTAAAACCTGTAATTGAAGTATTTATTTGCGGAAACAGAGTATTCTTCAAGCAGGTCGCGCAGATATTTTTCAATATTGTTGTAGGGCGCGGGAAGGTTTTGTTAATTTTGCAATGATGCCGGAAACTAAAAAATACATGAATCGTGAGGGGTTCCGAAAGTGTCGATACTACCTCTTTGCTGATATCGCTCAGGGAGTAGGCCCTGTTGGAAGTGAGATCAATTCTGAAAAAAAGAGTATAAGCGGCCATGTTTATCAGAATTATGACAATAAGATATATAATAAATTTAAAAAGATCTCCTGAACTCTCTTTTAAACCCATTCCTTTTCTCCTTAATATTTGTTCTTCATTACAATATTGGCGCTGTAGATCCCTGTAAAACCGATACTCAGAAAATAGACAATATCACGCGAATCGATAACACCCCTGGCGATGTTCTGAAAATGAAAATCAGCGCCGAGATTTTCCAGCACAGGAACAATGGCGCCCGGCGCGAATATAAGCATCTTATCGATGAGTGTAAGGCTGAAGCAGATAGCCACACCTATGATAAAGGCTATAATCTGATTGCGGGTGAGGGAAGAGGCTAACAGGCCAATGGCGGAAAAGGCCGCGCCCAGCAACAGGGCGCCTACATAACCTCCCATTACCGGGCCCCAGTCAAGCTGACCGATAAACGAAATAAACAGGGCGTAGGATATTGTCGGTATAAGCATTGCCGCGGTGAAAGCAAAGGCGGCCATGAATTTGCCTGTTACAACATCCGAAAAGGTGACCGGCATGGTCAAAAGTGTCTCATATGTGCCGACGTTCAGTTCTTCTGAAAAGAGTTTCATTGTTATGGCAGGTACAATAAAGGAGAGGATATATGGAAGAAGAACAAAAAATGAACGCAGGCTCGCCTGTTTGTAGATAAAAAAATCGGAAAAAAAGAACCACCCTGTCACAAGAAGAAATATGGATATAACAATATATGCTATGGGTGATACAAAATAAGTTTTAAACTCTCTCTTAAAAATATTATAAGATTGTCTCATCTTAATTCTCCCTGGTTAGACTTCTGAATACATTTTCCAGTGTTTGAACCTCATGGTGAAATTCCAGCAGCACCCAGTTCCTGTTTTTTATTTTTTTATATATTATCTCACGAAGATCAGTAGTGGAATCATAGCTCAATATAAAGTGTGTTGAATCATTCTGGCCGCTGACCTGTTTGATTCCCGTGATCCCTTCAATGGAGCATAATTCCTTCTCTGCTTCCTCAAATGAGGAGTTTTTAAGGGCTATATTTATACGCGCCTCCTTGCTGCCCAGACCTTTAAGGGTGTCTATATCGGCATCTGCTGCTATTTTGCCGCGGTCTATTATAACCACCCTGTCACAGGTGGCCTCGGCTTCGCTGAGGATATGAGTGGAAAGTATGATTGTTTTTTCCCGGCCTATTCTTCGTATGATATCGCGAATTTCCACAATCTGATTTGGATCAAGACCTGAAGTAGGCTCATCCAGTATAAGAATCTCCGGGTCGCTCATCATAGCGTGGGCGAGACCTACACGCTGTTTGTAGCCCTTGGAAAGCTCATTGATCGTCTTATGCATAACGCTGCGGATATCGCAGAGGTCGGCTATTTGACTGATCCTGTCCATCTTTTCAGAACGGCTGATATTCCGAATATCCGCGACATAGCTCAGATAATCAAAGACCAGCATCTCATGGTAGAGTGGAGCGGATTCAGGCAGATAGCCTATGAGCTTTTTTATTTCAAGGAGATGCGCCCCTATATCATAATCCTTGATCTTGATTGTGCCGGAGGTGGGTCTTAGAAAACCGGTCAGCATTCTAAGTGTGGTGGACTTGCCTGCGCCGTTTGGACCCAGCAGGCCCATTATTTCACCCCTGTGAATGTCCAGGTTTATATGATCCACTGTGCATTGATCGCCATAGTATTTTGTGAGGCCTTGAGCAAGAATCATTTTTTTCTCCTTAAACGATTTTTTGTAATCAAAATATATCCTGCCTGTCTGTTAACCCTGTTTGAATTGGTTGAGTTTAATCATATGTCAACCGGATTTACCTACCTTATAAATTATAGTATATTTAAAAATCAAGAGAACTCATGGAAAAATTTGCCTGGAAAGAAAACAATGTTAAAATTGTGATTCTAGCGTCTCCTGACAGATCGATATTATTTATTTTTCTAAACCTCTTTTCCCCGCCATTTCCCCATAATAAAGTAGATTACATAGGCCGCTGTGAGCAGCACCATGCTTAAGGCCATGGCCCATCTGATGCCGTAAACCTCAAGACCCCACAGTTTTGGAAGAAGTATGGCAAGGGGAAGAAGCACGCACCAGGTAGCTGAAACCTCGAAGGTCATGGGCGCGAAAGTATCTCCAACCCCTGTGAAAAATTGCATAAAGACCGGCTCAATGCCGCACATGAGGTACCCTATGATCCCGATCTTCAGAAATACAGTAGTAACCTTAATCAGCTCAGGGTCTTTGTTGAATATCGAAATTATTGTCTCCGGAAAGATAAAGGCCAGCACGCAGCATATAATAACGTAGCTCTCTGCCAGGGCAAAGGCATATATTCCGCTCTTTCCGGCCCTGTCGGCCTGTCCCGCGCCCAGGTTCTGCCCGGCAAGAACACCTGCTGCAGAACCCATTCCAACCCCGACCATGAAAAATATCATCTCCACTCTCTG
>CAZJOB010000307.1:0-2469 GCA_964547435.1 uncultured Desulfatiglans sp.
TATTCGGAGTAGGCGCCGTCAAACCAGACTGCCCTGCTTTCGCCCTCAAATGCAAGGATGTGAGTGGCAATCCTGTCAAGAAACCACCTGTCATGACTGATAATAAGGGCGCACCCTCCAAAGTTTTCTATCGCGTCTTCCAGCGCCCTCAGAGTGTTTACATCCAGATCATTTGTGGGTTCGTCAAGGAGAAGGACATTCGCGCCCTGTTTGAGCATGCGGGCCAGGTGGACCCTGTTCCTTTCTCCTCCTGATATATTGCCGACCTTTTTCTGCTGATCGCTTCCGGAAAAATTGAACCTGGCCACATAGGCCCTTGAGTTTACCTGGCGGTTCCCCATCTCTATTATGTCGAGACCGTCGGATATTGTCTCCCATATAGTCTTTTGAGGCGAAAGCGCATCACGGCTCTGATCAACATAGGCCAGTTTCACTGTATCCCCGATTCTGAACTCACCGGAAGTAGCCTGCTCCTGGCCTGTAATCATACGGAAAAGTGTTGTCTTACCTGCGCCATTGGGACCAATAATGCCGACAATAGCACCCGAAGGAACCGAAAAGGAGAGGTTTTCAAAAAGGAGCTTGTCTCCATATGTCTTGCTGATGTTTTTTGCTTCTATAACAACCTCTCCCAGTCTGGGGCCCGGCGGTATATAGATCTCCAGATCCTTTTCCCTTTCCTTTACATCCTGTTCCACCAGATTTTCATAGGCATTTATTCTTGCCTTTGCCTTAGCGTGCCTGCCTTTCGGGGACATTCTTATCCATTCAAGTTCCCTTTCCAGTGTCTTCTGTCTCTTGCTTTCACCTTTTTCCTCGACTTCAAGCCGTTTCTGCTTCTGTTCCAGCCACGAGGAATAGTTGCCTTTCCATGGAATCCCCTCACCTCGGTCAAGTTCCAGTATCCATTCGGCAACGTTATCCAGAAAGTATCTGTCATGGGTGACGGCTATAACAGTGCCGGCATATCTCTGAAGGTGCTGTTCAAGCCATGAGACTGTGCCTGTGTCGAGATGATTGGTTGGTTCATCAAGGAGCAGTATATCGGGTTTCTGAAGCAGCAGCCTGCACAGGGCCACACGGCGTCTCTCACCGCCTGAGAGGACATTGACCATGACATCCCCTTCAGGACATCTCAGGGCGTCCATGGCCATTTCAAGACGGGAATCTATGTCCCAGGCGTCCAGGGCATCGATCTTTTCCTGAACTTCCCCCTGTCTTTCGATGAGCCTGTTCATTTCTTCATCAGACATGGGTTCGCTGAATTTCTCGTTTATTCGGTTATATTCCTGAATGAGATCCACTGCCTCTCTGAGACCTTCTTCCACCACCTCCCTCACGGTCTTTGTATTGTCTAGCAGCGGCTCCTGTTCAAGAAGACCGACTGTAAGACCGGGAGATATGCTGGTCTCACCATTGAATTCTTTGTCAATGCCTGCAAAAATTCTTAAAAGCGTGCTTTTGCCTGAACCGTTGAGTCCTAGAACCCCTATTTTGGCGCCATAGAAATAGGATATAGAGATATCCTTAAGTACCGGTTTTTTGTCATAGAACTTACTCACACGCATCATTGAGTATATTATCTTGTTCTGCTCCTGAGCCATACTGTATCACATTCCTTCAAGTATTACTGCTTTCTGTCTTACTTTTCCTTTATAAGTTTTTTCCACAAAGATTTTTTCACCCGTAAAGGGGTTTATCCCGGCATAATACATGAGCGTTGACCAGGTGGAGGGTGTGGGGGTAAATATCTGTACCTGTTCGGGGTTAATATTCAACTCTCCTTTAATAAATCTTTTTAACCTGCGCATATCATCCAGCCTGCACCCGGGGTGTGCGGCGATAAAGTAATATGTTAAAAACTGCTTTTTTGATGCCGATTTTGAGAACCGGTCAAATAATTTTTTGAATTCAAGAAGTGAATCTGTATCAGGTTTTCCCATTAAGTCAAGTATGTTTTTCACGGAATGTTCAGGGGCTGCCTTCATCTGACCGGAGACATGACAGGAAGCAACCTCCTTGAGATAATTAGGACAATTTTTCCGGTCATTTAAGAGGAGATCGTATCGTATGCCCGACGCGACAAATGCCTTTTTAACACCCGGAATTTTCCTGATTTTTTTTAAAAGATCGATCTGTGCGGAGTGATCAGGTTTGAGGTTGGGGCATATTTCAGGGAAAATGCACCTTCGGTCTTTACAACCGCCCTTTAACTGTTTCCTTTCGCATTCAAAACCATACATATTGGCTGTGGGACCGCCTATATCCTGAATATATCCCTTAAATTCAGGATGCCCTGTCATGCGCCTTGCCTCCCTTAAAATGGAATTCTGGTTGCGGGACTGAACGGTTCTCCCCTCATGGACCGCTATTGCGCAGAAATTGCATTCTCCATAACATCCCCTGTGTGTGGTTATGGAAAACCTGATGGTGTCAAGCGCCCTTACATTGCCATCCTTTTTATAATAT
>CAZJOB010000307.1:2480-4728 GCA_964547435.1 uncultured Desulfatiglans sp.
CTCTCGCATAATCCAGATCATAGACACGATCCATCTCTTTTTCGGAAAGGGGCAGGGAAGGGGGGTTATGCATCAGGTATCTATCGCCATGTTTCTGAACAAGACCCCTGCCGTATACAGGATCATTATTTTTGTAGAACAGTCGAAAACACTCTATGAACTTATTATCATTTTCAATCACTTCTTCATAGGAAGGGAGTTCAATGAAACCTTCAGGTTTTTCTTTTGCGATATAGCATATTCCTCTTATATCGTGATATTCCCTGCCTTCATTCATAGCCGTCGCGAGGGATATGACACTCTTTTCCCCCATACCATAGACGATAAGATCCGCCTTTGAATCAAATAGCACGGATCTTCTTATGCTGTCGCTCTTAAAGTCATAATGGCTTATACGTCTTAGGCTCGCTTCTATACCGCCCAGAACAATAGGTGTTTTGTCACCTTTGAAATAACGTCTTATAAGGTTTGTGTAGGCTATAACAGCCCTGTCAGGACGACGGTTGTTGATCCCTCCAGGTGTGTAGTCATCGCTTTTTCTCCTCTTTCCCGAGGCCGTGTAATTGGCCACCATGGAATCCACTGAACCGGATGTGACCCCCCAGAAGAGCCTGGGCGCGCCAAGACGGCTGATATCCTTTTCCGAAGAAATGTCCGGTTGGGCAATTATCGCGACCCTGAACCCCGCGTCCTCAAGCACCCGTCCAACAACAGACGCGCCTATGTTGGGTGAATCGATATAACTGTCTCCCGAGACTATGATTATATCAGGGCGGTCCCAGCCCAGTTTATTCATCTCCATTTTTGTGGTCGGTAAAAACGGCATAGTGCTATATATTATCCTGACTTTTTTTATAAATCACGTAATATTTGTTGATATTACTAATGTACAATAAAATCTCCTCGCCTAACTGTCCAAAATAAAAAAATATATTGGTTGTTTTTTATTTTAATAGAGGGTAGAATTCGCCTTTAAAATTTTTAATCTTTTTATCAAATCACCACAAAAACGGGAGGTAGGGCTTATGAACAAAGCGGATTTAGTAAATGAGGTCGCAAAGGTTACAAGTACAAAGAAAGAGGCTCAGGCAGCAGTTGACTGTATTTTATCAAGTATCACCGCTGCGTTGAAAAAGAAGGATGCGGCTACTCTGGTCGGATTTGGCACTTTTAAAGTCGATCATAGAAAAGCACGAACAGGAAGAAACCCTCAGACGGGTGAAACCATGAAGATTAAAGCGAAGAATGTGCCGAAGTTTGTAGCGGCAAAGGCACTCAAAGATGCGGTAGAAGACTAAAATATATACTTATGGCTTAATCTGATACAGGGTTTTTTATATCCTATAAAAACGGGGAGACATCCTTCAAATCTGAAATATGAATTAAGGAGTCTCCCCGTTTTATACTTAAAGGGGATCTTTCAATAATAATAACTATTTTTTCGTGGCAGCTTTTTTTGCAACCGGTTTCTTCTTCGCTGCAGTCTTCTTCTTTGCTGCTGGTTTCTTCTTCGCTACTGGTTTTTTCTTTGCTGCAGGTTTCTTCTTAGCAGCCGGTTTCTTCTTCGCAACGGGTTTCTTTTTTGCTGCAGGTTTCTTTTTAGGTGTTGCCATGGCATCCTCCCCAAATTGGTTAATCTATGAACGGCGCTTGGTTAATGCCCCCCTTTAAGTATTAAACCAAGACCACTTATATTGTGGTTATAGCAAAATATACTACATAATGTTGTATGTCAAGTAATTTAAACTAATTTTTTAACATTATCTTAATTACAGTATTTATTTGTCCTGTTGTCATTAATAACACCCTGCCAGTTCAAGCCGAATCCAAAATTATAGGCATTGCCCTCGGAATCGATATGTACTTTCATATCAAGCGGCATATCCTCCAACTGTGTTTCCACTGTAGACATATTCGCAGGCATTTGAAGGGGCAGAAGACCTGATGGTTCCGCGGCTCCGGATATGATATCAAGCAGGGCCTGGTCCTGCACATCAAAACTTATCAGAAACGCCTGAATATCCTTTTCAAATTTTTTAACAACAGTCGGATTGGACATTCGAATAATGACTATAACCGGTTTGTCTTTCATAACCTCCCTGGTGGAAAGAATCAAATCAAGATCGCTGCTGTTTTTTGGTGTGACAGTCTTGTCTTTATAGGTGCGGTTTAGTACATCATTTTCCCGCGAATCACCCCCAATGCTTGGATCGCGCGCTTCACTGGCAGTGTAGCTTTGGTATTGAAG
>CAZJOB010000308.1:0-4722 GCA_964547435.1 uncultured Desulfatiglans sp.
GGATTTACATTATACCAAATATGGATCTGCACCCTGTGTTTTTTGCTTGCCTTTTTTGACGGGTTTGACTTGTCACTCGTTGGGGTGTCATTGCCTAAAATCGCGGAATATCTGGATTCAACGCCTGCCGCCCTTGGCGTGGCTATGAGCGTCGGTAATGTCGGAGCACTTATCGGGGCCCTGGTTCTGGGTATGCTGGCCGATCGTTTTGGCCGTAAACAAATGCTGCTGGTGTAGGCATTCACATTCGGTATTTTTACCCTGGCGATCGTCTTTATCAACTCCGTGGAGCAACTTATACTGCTCCGCTTTATTGCAGGCCTCGGGCTGGGCGGAGCCGTTCCAAATGCGCTTGCCTTCGGATCAGAGTACGCGCCAAGCAATAAACGCGCCACGCTTGCCACAACCATGTACGCGGGTGTCGCGATTGGCGCTACATGCGCCGGACTTTTCTCTTCTTTCTTCCTTCCCAGATATGGCTGGCAATCATTATTTTTGGCAGGCGGTATAGTAGCATGTCTCATCGGAATAATTGCCTTAATATTCCTGCCTGAGTCACTGGAATTTATGGCCAAACGAAATAAAAATAGCGATAAGGTACTCATACATAAAATCGTCTCAAAGATCGCTCCATCATATACGTCGGTTAAAGAAGTTAATTTCGTTTCATCCGAAGAGAGGCTGCCCGGAGTTCCAATTAAACACCTTTTTAAAGATGGGCGTGCAGCAAACACCATATTATTATGGTTGGCCTTTGTTTTGAGCTACTATTTACTGTGGCTGATCCTTTCATGGACACCAACATTGCTTAAAGAAAGCGGGGCCTCCTCTCAGGAATTCAGCCTTGCCTTTGCATGCGTTAATCTGGGATCTGTTGTTTCAACTGTATTAGTAGGTATTTTAATGGACAAGTTCAACCCATATAAAATATTAAAAATCGGTTTTTTCCTCGCCTTTGCGAGTGTTTTTATTTTCGGATATTTTGCGTCCAGCACGTTTATTGTGGTGGCTGTTGTATCCGCTGTAATGGGATTTTTTGTAATCGGCAGCAACTCCGGTCTCATGGGCCTTGCAGCTATTTCATATCCTGCTGATATCAGAGGCACAGGACTTGGCTGGGCGACTGGAATAGGCAGATCCGGCTCCCTGCTTGCACCTGTCGTGGGTGGTATTATGCTGACAGAAAATTGGAGCGTGAATGGTATTTGTACCACAAATGCGGTTATGGCGTTATTGGTCATATTAATAATTTTCATCATGCAGAAAGTTAACTCCGGTAAGTAAAGAGAAAACAGAGGATTTCTCAGGCGCAGAGAGTGCGGCCGGGAGGCTGTCCGAGAATGCATTTGTTTCACCTTTTGGTCATTCCCGCCCCGAACTTGATTCGGGGCGGGAATGACACTGAGCTATTCTCGGACAGCCTCCTAGCGGCCACCGCCGGGCATCATGCCACCGCCGAAACCGCTCATACCGCCGCCTGCAAATCCGCGCTTCAGCTTGAGCTCGTCGCCGGAAAGTGTTCCAGTCCAATTAATATTAAAACCCTGGCCACCCATCTGGCGTACATAAGAAAAAGAAATTTTGTCTCCTTCTATTTTCCCGTCCTTAACCTCGATTGCTCCGGGCATTTGAGTATTCTCGATCGTGCCTGTGAATTTGGAACCATCGACCTTGAATTCCAGCTTTATTTCGTTGTCACCATCTTTTGCGATCCATTTGCCTGCAACTCCCTTTGACGGGCCGCCACCGTCTCTTTTTGCCGTAAATTCGGAATTGATCCCGCCACCGGGTTCACCGGCCCCCGGCATTGGACCGCTACCCATTCCGGGCATCCCCATGCCCATACCGCCCATCCCTGCTGCCTGGGTCCCGTCATATTTTCCAATGGATGGCGGAGGTGTAACCGATCCTTCAGGCTTGAACAGCATCTGGGCGAACAGATACAGATTGTTATCCCATACAGGGACTTCGTGCACACCGGAATCAAGATACCAGACGTGGTCTATCTTTGCCTCATCCAGCGCTTTATGCAGGTTCCAGCTTCCCGTGATAAGGTTGTCCTTGTCTCCGCAACCTATCCACAGCAGACTCAGCTTTTCTTTGGCCTGCTGGATCTTGGGGACAAGAACATTGGGCTGCTGGAGATTGGGCGCTGAGGAGAAACCACCTGCCCAGGCAAATTTGTCGATGTTGTTGATGCCGAAATTAAGCCCCTGGCCGCCTCCCATCGAAAGGCCTGTAAGCGCCTGGTGATCCCTGTCGGTATATACCGAGTAGTGTGATCTAATATAGGGCATCAAATCATTCAGCAGATCAGGCTCAAGGTTGGCGTAGTAATTGAAATCCGCCATGAAATTAGTTGAAGGCGGTTCAGCTGTGGCCCGTCCGTTAGGCATTACAATGATCATTGGTACGGCTTTTTTATCCGCGATCAGGTTGTCGAGGATTTTATTGGCTGAGCACAGGGTTGTCCAATGAGTCTCATTACCTCCGATTCCATGCATCAGATAGAGAACCGGATATTTTTTACTCGGATCATAGTTGGGAGGGGTGTAGACGACGGCTTTCCGGTCAACGCCTATGCTATTAGAGTTGTATGTAATGGTTTCCAGCTTGCCTTTCGGAATGTCCGGTCTGACTTTATTAAAGTCGGCCGGTGCATGACCGGGCAAAGCAAGAGCTGCGCATGCTGCCTGAGCCCCGATTGTCATTTGTAACAATAGCGCCCAAAGCAGGCAGCTTACCAGAAATCCCAATCGTAGTTTTTTTGAACCTTTCATGAAAAACCTCCTTCAATAATTTAATAATATGATGAATAAAAGTGTATATTGAAACTAAGTATCTACTGAGAGCTACGGTCAGTATTTGAAATTTCAGCAATCAAACGCCTTCAAGCCCGCCGATAATTTTATTGACACAATTAAGCCTTTTGTATACCTATATACTTTAAATCCAAATAGTTGTCTATGGGATATTTTATAGATGGAAAAAGTCAGCAAAATCAATGCATTCACATAATTCAAAGGATGAAAGGGTGTTACCAGATATGAAGAAAGAAAAAAATTTAAAGCAACATTTGTCACGAAGAGATTTCATAAAAAATACTTCCGCCGGTATAGGTGCGGCCGTAATGGTAGGATTAAATGCAGCGCCTGCCAAAAGCCAGGAAAGGACTTTGACCCGGAAATGGGATAAAGAAACCGACGTGTTGATTGTCGGGACCGGATTCGCCGGGCTCGCCTCGGCAATAACAGCCCACGATGCCGGTGCGGATGTCCTTATTCTGGAAAAGGCCCCAAAGGAGCGTGAAGGCGGTAACAGTAAGGTTTCCGGCAACATGTGGTGGACCCCGACCGATGTGGATGCCGCGGTAAAGTATATTACTGCGCTGTGCTATGGTCTGACAGATCAGGAAAGCATTAAAACACTTGCTCAGGGCCTGTTTGAAAACAATGAATGGCTCAAAAAACTGGGGATTGAACCCGCGCCTCTGGGCATGTTTCAGCCTGAGTATCCGGAACTTCCCGGCAGCGAAACAGTCAGGACATGGGGCAATGGCAGGGGCACCTTTGGAGGGACTCTCTATTTACCGATTCGTGCGCAGGTGGAAGACCGGGGCATTAAGGTAATGCACCGGACACCCGCAAAGGAGCTGATTCGCAATGAAAAAGGTGAAGTCATTGGCGTAAAAGCAGAATCCGAAGGCAGGACAATCTCGATTAAGGCCAGGCGGGGCGTAATTCTGGCCTGTGGCGGATTTGAGTTTGCCCATGATATCCAGCAGCAATTTCTGCCCGGATGGCCGATGTATGGCCGTGGGTCCACATACAATACAGGCGATGGCATCAGGATGGCCCAGCAGGCAGGGGCAGCACTCTGGCATATGAACAATGCCCTTGCCGGAGTTGGTGCTATCCTGGTTGATGATGCAGAGCTTGGCAGAGTACCGGTCACAGTATCCCTGTTTGGCGCTCCCTATATCCTGACAGACCAGCAGGGAAGGCGTTTTATAAATGAATCAACACAGGGCCGTCATGGGTTGGGAGAAAAGGAGCACCTTGTTTTCTTTGACACCTTGAACACGCAGAGCTTTACACGCATACCATGCTACGCCATTCTTGACGCCAGAGCCCTTAAAAGACCCCTCGTTTCCACAGGCATGAAATTCGGATGGTACAACTGGTATACAAAATATAAATGGAGTCAGGATAACAGCGCCGAGATAGAAAAAGGCTGGATTATCAAGGGGGATACGATCCAGGAACTGGGCGCGAAACTCGACATTAAATCAGACTCCCTGGAAAAAACGATTACTGCCTATAATCAAATTTGCGACGCGGGCATTGATTCCGATTTTGGCAGACCAAAAATGGGCCTGAGTAAAATAGATCAGCCGCCCTATGTGGCCCTGAAGCTCTACCCTGTTATGTATAACACCCAGGGCGGCCCGAGAAGAAATGCCTCATGTCAGATAGTAGACCCCTTTGATAACCCCATCCCGAGATTATACAGCGCAGGCGAACTGGGATCATTCTGGGGGTGGATGTACAATGGCGGAGGCAATAATTCCGAGTGTCTGGCGACTGGACGAATTGCAGGCGCCAATGCCTCTGCACTTTCACCATGGTAAAAGGAACAATACAGTTTAACTTAATGGAAAATAAAACAATAAAAGACAACTATTATAAAACAGAAAAATTATTCGACAGGGTGTATCGAATC
>CAZJOB010000309.1:0-4721 GCA_964547435.1 uncultured Desulfatiglans sp.
ACCAGCCCGAGGCCTACATTCCCCAGTCAGACACATATATTCAGAAGGATTCAAGCATAAATGAAAACATCGACAAGATGAGACATTCGGCCACCAGGTCACTCCTGGACCGCGAAGATGTAATCATAGTGGCAAGCGTTTCATGCATTTACGGGCTTGGTTCTCCGGAGGCATACCATGACATGATTCTTTACGCGGAGAAAGGCGTAAGCCTTTCAAGAGACGATGCCGTGCGAAGGCTTGTAGACATATATTATGAGAGAGGCGATTACGATTTTTACAGGGGCCGTTTCAGGGCAAGGGGGGATATTCTTGATATATATCCTGCCTATGAAGAAGACAGGGCAATACGTATATCCTTCTTTGGAGATGAGGTGGAATCCATACAGGCAATCGACCCCCTTACAGGAAAGGTCATAGGTGAACTTAATCGCATTACCATATATCCCGCCACCCATTATGTAACAACAACGGAAATACGTGACAGGGCAATACGCGGAATAAGGGATGAACTGAGTGAGCGCATAGAGCGCTTCAGATCCATGAACAAACTGATAGAGGCCCAGCGTATAGAGGAACGCACCCTCTTTGATCTGGAGATGATGATAGAGATGGGTTACTGCCACGGGATCGAGAACTATTCCAGGCACCTGACCGGAAGGTCGCCCGGTGAGGCCCCTCCCACCCTGCTCGACTATTTTCCCAGGGATTTCCTGCTTTTTATCGACGAAAGCCACATAACAGTCCCGCAGATCAACGGCATGTACAGGGGCGACAGGTCAAGAAAAGAGACCCTCGTTGATTATGGTTTTCGTCTTACCTCGGCGCTTGATAACAGGCCCCTCAAGTTTGAGGAATTCAGGCAACGCGTTAATCAGACAATCTATGTCTCGGCAACTCCCGGCCCCTATGAGCTTGAGATCATGGAAGGGATAACCGAACAGATAATAAGGCCTACAGGTCTTATGGACCCGGAAATAATCGTTACGCCCGCAACCGGACAGGTGGATGACCTGCTGGCGAGAATAAGGGAGAGGGTACACAAAAACGAGCGGGTACTGGTAACAACCCTCACAAAGAGAATGGCAGAGGATCTTACCGAATATTACTCCGAACTGGGTCTGAAGATTCAATACCTCCACTCGGATATCAAGACCATTGAGCGAATGGAGATTATTCGTGATCTGAGACTGGGAATCTTTGACGTGCTTGTAGGCATCAACCTTTTGCGTGAAGGCCTGGATCTTCCCGAGGTGTCTCTTGTCGCGATACTGGATGCGGACAAGGAGGGTTTTCTGCGTTCGGAGAGATCACTGATACAGACATGCGGAAGGGCTGCCAGGAATGTCAGCGGTACTGTTATAATGTATGCTGATCATGTTACAGACTCCATGGAAAGGGCCATGAGCGAAAGCCGAAGAAGGCGTCAGATACAGATGGAGTATAACGAGGAGCATGACATTACACCGGAATCCATTGTTAAAAACATCGACAACATACTCGGTTCTGCCTATGAAGCCGATTATGTCACTGTTCCGGCAGCAGCAGAAAAGCAGATGGAGTATCTAACCCCTGATGTGATTCGTGAGATGATAACAGACCTTGAGAAAAAGATGAAGGCCGCCGCCAAAAAGCTGCATTTCGAAGAGGCGGCGCATATAAGAGATGAGATAAAGGAACTCAGAGAGGCAGAACTTGATTTGCGTTAATGACAAAAGGCGCAGGGCTCAGGGCGCAGGGCGCAAGGTTTTAAAGGCTTTTACCCTGAACCATGCGCCATGCGCCTTTTGTCATTCATCTATTTTTCATCATCGTCATTCTTTTGAGTCCCGTAATCTGTCTGAAATTGGCGCCCTGGCTTACACACTTTAAGGCCGATTCATGGTCTGCAACCACTGTTCCTGATATGGCGTCTATTCCATAGTCAAAGAGCACAGGAGAAAGGATTGCCGAATCGCCCAGGGCTATGACAAAGGCGCTGCTCTTTTTCAGCCTGAGCAGATCTTCCATGGTATGATTCGTTATGGCGGTTCCGGTGATTGCAAGAACATCCGCCTTTGGGATCAGGTTTTCGGCTTCAGTTTCGGGAAAATCGCCAGGCTGAGGATTCTTTTCTATTACCCAGAGTTCTTCTGCTATCTCCCTGAGTTTTGGTATGAAAGGAAAATGTCCTATTATTGCGATGTTTTTATTCGCGCCTTTTTCGATGATAATCTCACGTGCATTCAGCTCCACACACTTGGACTCGTCCACATCAAGGAGCGAATTGATTGTCGCCATACCGATAGCAGCCTCAGGTATGCTTTCCGAGAAGACCATCCGGCTCAGTTCTTCAGGGGATTTTTCAAGCAGATCCCCGGGGGCCTTAACGACCGGGGGAGGCTGCTTCAGTGCATCTCTTGGCAGGGTAGCGGCCAGGCCGCAGTTGCGGGTCAGGACGCCTGTATGAAACAGCCCGACCCGAATGTCTCTTGCTTTCGTGTCATAATCAAGTGATGATAAAATGTCTTTCAACAGGTTCATTGCCTATCCTTGTATACTGGTCAGGCCGTTCCCCGGAAAGGGCTGCCGGAATCTCTCTATGCTTTATTCAGTCAGAGCATTTAATATCATTTAAAGGCTTGCTTTTACTCCTGTTTCTTAACGCCTTTACCGGCCAGATATTCCTCAACAGCCTTCTGAATGGTCTTGTTGGTTAAGCGAATACAGTGCTGTTTCTGGTCGGGAATCTCTTCCAGTTCACGAAAGATGTCTCGATCTTTCAATTGTGTGACTTCCTTAAGTGTCTTGCCCCTTATCATATCCATGGCTGCCATGGCCGAGGCAACCGCCCCCGGACATCCCACGACCTGAATCCTGGCGTCCTTTATAACCCCATCTTCTATCTTCAGGTATATCTTCATGGTGTCGCCGCAGGTGCCTGTAAGTTCACTGACCTGGTCAGCATTCGAGATAGCGCCCATGTTCTTTTTATCAATATAATATGATATCGCCTTCTCAGAATATCCTGAGCCGGTTAGTAATTCTTTGATATTTGCAGCGTTTATATCCGTTGAGTTATTATTCTGATCCATATTTCCTTTTATTATGCGCAGCCTTTGATGAATCGCAAATTCTTAATCAGTTTTTCCACATCTTCCTTTTGTGCATGAACAGGCAGATGATCCATCAGTCCAAATCCTTCACTTGCTTCATGAAATTCCTCTTCCGAAAGGCTGCTTACCGACACGCAGTTGGTCATGGGACTCGTTTTTATAAGCCTTTTTGCAAATTCCAGCCCGGTCATATCAGAAAGATTTTCATCGGTAACAACCAGGTCAATGCTTTTATCTATAACCTCCAGAGCTGACTCGCCCGACCCGGCGTAATTCAACTCGATATCATCATAATCCTTTAATATCGATTCCAGCCCTGACAGAGCCTCGTTTTTATCACCGACTAGAAGAAGTTTCAACATAAAATCCCTCTTAAAAAATATCAATTATTTTTAAAGCGTCTAAATTTTTTGCACACGCAAAAAATCCAAAAAACGTCATTCCCGCGCAGGCGGGAATCTATAAGTACCTTAAAATACTGGATTCCCGCCCCCGTATCAAGTACGGGGCAGGCTTCAATCGCGGGAATGACAGAAAAAGCTAAAATCTGACTTTTACGGGATCATCAAATTTGATAAAATCGTAAAAAGCTATTTTATACCGTTTCGCGGCAACCTATGAGAAACGAAGTCTTTTAAAGCCTCCGGCGAAGGCGGATGCGCCCTGCGCCATTCTTATTACCATTGCCCTTCCACATTTGCATCATCGGCGATTTTCAATTTGCCTTCCAGATAGGCCTTCACTGTCTCACTGACCGATCCTGATGCGTCATTTGCAACCTTTACATTTCCCGCGCTCAGGGCCTTAAAGGCGTTGGGGCCACAGTAACCTGTCAGCAGCACCTCGGCGCCGGCATTTACGATATTACTGGCAGCCTGTATACCGGCCCCCTTCATCGCATTTACATTTACGCTATTGTCAATCACCTGAAAATCGTTATTTTCAGAATCGACAACAAGTATGTAGGCAGCCCTTCCAAATCGGGGATCAACCGGGGAGTCAAGACCGGTTCCCTGGGATGTGACAGCTATCTTCATTTTACATCCCTCCCCCACCGCCGCCGCAGACCTGGTTGTCTTCTATCTTCGGCAGGATTCCATTAATCAGATCTTCCACTACAGGTTTGATTTCAGGTCTTTCAGCGTCATGATATACATCAATGCCAGCCTGCCGGAAACCCATAAGCGGTCTCATGCCAATACCTCCAACAATCAGGGCGTTTACCCTGTTTTCCGCCAGCAGATTGACCGGCACCATGCATCCTCCCTGCACATGGCTTCTGTTGGGAATGGTTGTTACTTGTTCGATCTCTCCGTCCTTTACGTCCACAAGAGTAAAAACGTCACAGTGTCCGAAATGTCCCGCTCTCTGGCCATCCAGGCCGCCATTATTCATTGAAGGTACTGCGATTCTTCCATCTTTCATATTTAAAATCCTCCTTGCTTTCTATAATCTATTTCAATTGTTAATTCTCTCTTTAATTCCCTGCCACATCTCTTTAATCGCCGCGCCAGCGACAGAATCGGATGTATATTCAAAAAGATTCATACCCTGAACCATGGCGACTGTAAAGACAGAATCAAAGGGGATGCGCCCCATAAAGGGCAGATTTTTACTCAAAGCAAA
>CAZJOB010000310.1:0-4716 GCA_964547435.1 uncultured Desulfatiglans sp.
CCCTTTTTCCCCTATTCATCAGACAGGGGTTTCGCGGTAGTGGATTTCAGACAGGTGGACCCGAAACTCGGTTCGTGGGGTGATATCCTTGAGAAAAAGAAACAGTATGACCTGATGTTTGATGCCGTTCTCAATCATGTCTCATCCATGAGCGAGATGTTTCAGGAATTCAGAAACGGCAATCCCGGATATGTGGACTTTTTTATCTCCTACAACTCGCCCCATGATCTTACTGAGGAACAGCGTAAAAAGATATTCCGGCCCAGGACCTCAGATATACTTACGAGATTCGACACCATCAACGGGCCGAAATGGGTCTGGACAACCTTTTCCGGGGATCAGATCGATCTGAATTTTAAAAATCCCGATCTTTTGATGCTGGTGATTGAAAGTATCCTGTTCTATATTAGAAAGGGCGCAGATCTTCTGAGGCTGGACGCCGTAACCTACCTTTGGGATGAGCCGGGAACAGAGGGAATCCATCTTCCGCAGACCCATGAAATAATCAGGCTGCTACGCGATATTGTTGATTCAGTGGGGTCGGGTGTGGCCCTGATAACCGAGACAAATGTGCCTCACAGGGAAAATATCTCATATTTCGGCAACGGGCATGACGAGGCGCATATGGTCTATAACTTTGCGCTGCCCCCTCTTGTGCTGCATGCCATTTACCGGGGGGACGCGGGTTATCTTACCGAATGGGCAGATAAGATTGAAATCCCCTCTGATTCAGCCACATTTCTCAACATTCTGGATACCCATGACGGCGTAGGGCTTATGGGTGTGAAGGAGATCCTTCCCGGGGAGGAAATCGCCTTTATCATGGAGACTGCACAGAAATGTGGAGGATATATCTCATATAAAACAGGAAGAGAAGGGATTGACGAACCCTATGAGATCAATACCACCTGGTGGAGCGCGGTCAATGGTGAAAACAGTGAAGAGTCTCTGGCCCTTCAGGTGAAGCGGTATGTGGCGTCGCGAAGCATTCCCCTGGCATTAAAGGGCGTGCCGGGCATGTATATTCACGGAGCGATCGGAACTGCCAATGATCACAGGGCAGTAAAGGAGAGCGGAATAAAGAGGGACGTCAACCGGGCCGTCATCGATGCTCACACAGTGGTAGAGGATTTTAAGGATTCCGGCTCAAAGACATCTCTTGTGTGCAATTACAGCCGAAAGATCAATATCATACGCGTGAAAAACAGGGCCTTTCATCCGCGAGGCGCACAAAAGGTGTTGAACCTGTCGTCCCATGTATTTGCGGTTCTTAGAATATCACCCGAAGGGGATGAACGAATACTGACTCTTGTCAATGTAACTGACAGACAGGTATCGTTGTGTGTTCCTCTTCAGGATCTTGGTGATAAAGATTCAGGGATCTGTTTGAATATGATCAGCGGCGAACGACTGAAGGCCGAAGAGGGCGGTTTGAAGGTAGATCTCAATGCCTATGATGTGATATGGCTTAAACCTGAGCCTAATGATAGCCGAAGAAAGGATCGAAAAAACGAATGATAAAGCTGAAGGCAATCGGATTGAAGTGGCTTAAAGGTTTTCACCTGCTGGCAGTGTGCTGCTGGGTGGGGGGCGCGGTTTCCTTATTGCTGTTGTATTTTATAAAACAAGGAGTAACTGATGGAGGCATCCTTTATGGAATAAACAGAAGCATTCATCATGTAGATATAGCGGTTGTTGTAATCCCCGGCGCGTTCGGGTGCCTGCTTACCGGGCTGATATATTCCATATTCAGCAACTGGGGATTTTTTAAACACCCGTGGCTGATTTTCAAGTGGGTCATAACAGTGCTGGCGATACTGTTCGGCACCTTTTTTCTCGGACCCTGGGAAACGGCCATGACCGAGATTTCAGGGCAGATGGGGATCTCGTCCCTGAATGATGCCGGGTATATTTATAATGAACGAATGAACCTGATCTTCGGCTCTGTTCAGGTATTGGCTCTGATTGTCACAATATTTGTTTCAGTGTTCAAGCCATGAAAGAGATTAAAGAAAAAACCGGATAACAATAGCGAACGGCAATGATCTCCAATTTGGTGACCTCCTAAAAAGCAGATTTATACCACTTTGCGGCAACCTATGAGAAACGAAGTCTTTTTTGCCCTCGGTGAAAGGCCACCGGAAAAATATTGGCTATATCCGAATTTCTCAAAAGGCCTAACTCGTTAATTTTGCAGTATCATTGTATGATATACAAATTTCTTATGTACGGATTTTCAAGTAAATCCATACAAGATTTTTATGAGATTCCAGCATTCACAATGATTGAGTTATCTATCTTCATTCTGAGCAATTTTAAATTGTCATTCTGCGCCTTTTTATAGTTGTCATTCTGAGCGAAGCGAAGAATCTCTCATGAATCAGTACTATATTTACATCATAACGAATAAAATAGAGACCCTTCGCTTCGCTCAGGGTGACAGGCATCGGGCGCGGCTGTAGATACTCGCTTGGCAAATTTCTCAATAAAAACAGCCCATTAAACTTTGTGAAATTTGGATTGATCCAAATATTGGAGTTTAACCGTAGGGGCCTATGCCTGGCCCGACGTAGTTCCGATTCACCAAAACGAAGGCGACCGTCGGCCCGCAGGTTGTTTATGAGCATATACCGGGCAGGCATCCTGCGGCTTTCATCGCGGGACCTCTACAGGTCCTTTTGGTTTTTCCGTATACCTTACACCTTAAACCTTGAACCGTTGCAAGACCGCTACGGGTAACAAAGTTGTTATTTACTTCGTTGGAAGTCAATTTTCAGCCACATATAGTATCCCGCCGGCAGCCTATTCACACTCCTTTGACGCATCCAGAATGGCATTCAGGTTTTCTATCTTTGCCTCATCGGGCGCGGCGCCGGGTGCCAGGATATAGCCGCCGTTTTTACCCAGGGCCTTAATAAGTTTTCTGCAGTGGTCCTTTACATCGTCCGGCGTTCCCGTGACAAGAAGCGAGGCGGGTATGTTGCCCATAATGCAGACCCTGTCTCCCAGTATCTCCTTTGCTCGTATCATGTCTGTCTGATCAAAGTGCCATATAACGCTGCCCTCAGGAAGATCCTGAATGATCTCAAGCCGTGAATTGTATCCGCCCTCGGCAAACAGTATGGGAATAATGCCCTCTTCAACATAGCCCTCCACAACCCTTTTGAGATACGGCCAGTAAAAGGTCTTGAACTGTGTTTCAGACATGAATCCATCGGCCCCACGGTGAAGGGGCATCAGGCTGAATGGAATATCCAGGTGTCGGGACATCATTTTGATACCGGTTATCGTCTCTTCAACGGCCTTTTCCATAAATTTGATTATTCGTTCAGGCCGCTGATACATATCCATAACCGTCCCCCTTGTGCCCCTTAACCCGGCTCCGATCATATCAAGAGGCGCGCCGCCCATCATCGGACTCCGGAAAAAATTGGGAAGCCCCATGGAAATGCCCCTGTTGTCAATGGCGTCAATGGCCTTCATCCATTCGGCCTCTACCTTTTCAGCCCTTGCAAATGCCTCAAAACCGGCCTGTATTTCAGGGTTTGCAAAAGCCCCCAGTCCAGGGCTTCCAAATGCGCCGATAGAGGAAAGAGATGGGAGTTTTGTGAAAGGTTCCGCTGCCCTGTACACGCGGGGGAGGTAGGTTTTGAGGTTGAAGTCGGCCCGGTTATTTTCATACTCGTCCCATTCATCCGCCCTGACCAGTTCATTTTCAACAAACTGATAAGATACATTGTCCGGCAGACCGCAGCCTGCCCATTTCATGGTTTTGGAGCCCATGATCTCCATGGTTTCACCGCTATTTACAAGCCAGGCGCTGGGGAGCACGTCCAGTTCAATATCATCCATAAATTTAAACCATGCCTTTGAAAGCTTTTCGGAATCATACATCACCTCGCGCACGGTGTATCCCGAGTAGCGGGCAGGGACAAATACAGGGTGAAAGATAACCGCTGTCCTGTCAGGTTTTTCAAGACTGACCGCGTCTATAACCCTTTTTGCCCTTTCCCTGTAACCGTCTTTTGCCTCAGGGCTGTCAAAGTTAATGTTATCAGGCGAAAGCCATTTTCTGAATCTCTCTTTCCTTTTTTCTTCAGGACTAAGTTCCGACCATTCCTTATCCATAATCAACCCCGTTTTGAATATGCCAGTTTATGCTGAACAAATTTTCTGAAAATTACCGCCCTGCCTCTCCCGAACAATATGCAAATTGATGTTTTATGTCAAATGTAATGAAGCTTCGCAACACTGGCAGCAGGGAGCGTCAATTATATCCCGCGATATCTATTTTTTTGACAGGATTTACCGGATCTACTGGATTTTTGTTTTATAGCCTTTAATTCAAAGTTTGATGTTGGAAGTTCATTCTTTTCCCTTCAGCCCTTTGTCCCAAGCTCGTCACTCCCGTCCAGCCGGGAATCCGGTAAAACAACAATAAACGAAATGTATCATCAAATTGTAGGGGCAAACCTGAGTGTTTGCCCTGTATTTCACCCATAGACATCTTAAATTCCGATTCATTGCACACTGCCCATCAACCTCTATCCGCTCTCAAATCTGTCTTATTGCTCTTTCATTCGATGTTGGACGTTCATTTTTTTCCCTTGCACCCCAAACCCGTCATTCCCGCCCCGAATCAAGTCCGGGATAAATTCCGGCGGGAATCCGCTTTTATCCTTTTGTGGGAGCGGCTTTCCAGCCGCGACATGAACC
>CAZJOB010000311.1:0-4214 GCA_964547435.1 uncultured Desulfatiglans sp.
ATTTTTTATGGTGTATTATCATCAACAATTCGTTCCAATAAATCAAGCTCTTTTATTTTTTCATGAGAAAGTTGCCACACTTTTCGTTGTGCATCCCATCTCCCTCCACATGCCTTTATCCTGCTCCTTAACTCGACTTCATTGTAACCTATGCAGATGTCCATGATTTTATTTTGGGACATCTTTTTATTTTTTCCCTGCCAGGATTTATCCTCAATGATAATTTCTATTGTTTTGTACATTTTGCGAAAAACGCAGTATTTAGACGGGATCAACGTGATTTACGGGATGGTTTTTAAAAGAGGTTTTGAAGGATTTAAAAACAAAAATCCAGTAGATCCGGTAAATCCTGTCAAAAAAATGATCATGGCGAAGCCGGATTCCCGCCTTGGAAATTACATTAATGAAGGCAGAAACAGGGCTATCTGCGGGAAGATTATCAGTAACACTATAGCAACAAGGGCCGCGATGAGAAACGGCCATATACCCTTGAAAATTGTTGTCAGGGGAACTTCAGGCGCGGAGGTCCTTAATACAAACACATTCATGCCTACCGGAGGGGTAATAAGACCCATCTCCAGGACTATCACCATTATCACTCCAAACCAGACAGGATCAAACTGAAGCGCCTCGATCACGGGGAAAATGATCGGAACAGTCAGGATCATTATCGCGTAACAGTCCATTACACAGCCAAGGGCTAAATATATAAGGATAATGCCCATGAGGATTATAATTCCGGGAAGTTCAAGGGTGGAGATAAAATCGGCCAGGCCCATGGGAAGTCTCGCGAGTCCCAGAAAGGTGGAGAATATATTGGCCCCTATGATAATCAGAAAGATCATCGCCGTGGTCCTGCCTGTATCCATAAGACACAGAATCATGCTCTTCATGTTGATCTTTCTCTTTATAAGGGCGATTAAAAATGCGCCGAAGGCCCCCACTCCCGCCGCTTCGGTCGGGGTGAATACACCCGCATAGATGCCGCCCATAACGATGATAAAAAGAAGCAGCATTCCCCATGTGCCTGACAAGGACTTTATCTTTTCCTTCCAAGAAGTTACAGGCCCCCGGGGACCCATTTTGGGATTGATTCTGCATTGTATAAACACCGCGGCTATGAAAAGCAGGGCCAGCAGAACGCCGGGAACAAAACCTGCCATAAAGAGCTTTCCGATCGAGACCTCTGTAAGAATGCCGTATATGATAAAGCCGATACTGGGCGGAATAAGGATGCCGAGGGTTCCCCCTGCAGCTACACAACCCATGGAAAGCCTGTTGTCATATTGGTATTTTTTCATTTCAGGGATAGCCACCATTCCCATTGTGGCCCCTGTTGCCAGGGATGAACCGCATACTGCCGCAAAGCCGCCGCACGCCAGCACTGTTGCCATTGCCAGGCCGCCTCTGAGATGTCCCAGCCAGGTGTAGACGGTCTTGTATATATCGGTGCTTATCCCCGATATAAATGCAAACTGCCCCATAAGTACAAACAGGGGGATAACGCTGAGGGTATATGATGAGCCTTCAGCCATGGGGGTAATTCCAAGTATGCTTAAACCCGAGTCAACCCCCACAAGAAGGCACAGCCCGAGAAAACCTACCAGCGCCATGGCAATGCCGATGTACATCTTCAACGCGAGCAGGATGAACATCACAAGTATTCCCAATATGCCTATTAACTCCGGGCTCATGATCCTTTCCGCTCCCTTCGGCTGTCAAGCAACTGAATAATATCCCGAATGTATTCCACACACATCACGGCGCAGCCAAGCACCATAAATATGGCAAATGGGTAGCTGGGAATGGCAAGGTTCGGCGATGATTCACCGGCCTCCATGAGATCCATGACCTTGTCTATTCCCATCCATGTTATGAGCGCCATCATGGCGAGACAAACGAGATGATTGAATAACTCAATAAACGCCCTGACTTTTTCAGGAAAAAATATCATAAAGAGATCGACAGACACGTGGGATTTATTGGCCTGAGTGTAACCTATAAAAGAGAATATAAGGATAAGCACCATAAACTCGGTTAACTCATAGGCGCCCAGAATGGGTTTGTTGAAAAAATTCCGGCCTATGACGTCCACAGAGGTAAGAAGCATCATAAACAGCAGCGCAATGGCGCCTAGATATGCAAGTGCTGTACTGAATATCTTCAGCCGTTCCGAAAGGGCCTGAAGTTTCGACTGATAACTCATTATCTACTCATTTATCAATTTGAGGGCCGCGTCCAGGACCTTTCTGCCGGGGAGGCCTTTTGCCTCCATTTCCTCCACCCATTCTTCTCTCAGGGGGATGGTCAGTTCTTCCAGTTTCTCTCTGTCCTCCGCCTTGAATGCGAGGGGCTGCACACCCTCATCAATACAATGCTGCTTCATGACCGGGTTGAGATCATCATATATTTTCCCCGCATCACGCGACATTGTTATTCCTGTGGTCTCATCAATCACCTTTTTGATATCGTCCGGCAGTGTATTCCATGAATTCCTGTTCATAACGACCATCATGGTCATGGTGTAAAAATCGGCCTCTGTGGAGTATTTAAGAAGCTCGGCCTGCTTGAATGTATGCATCCCGTCCCACGGCAGGACAGTCCCGTCAACCACACCGCGTTCAAGTGCCGTATAGGCCTCGGTGACTGCCATTGATACCGGAATCGCGCCAAATGCCTTGAGGGCCTTTGTTACATGGGGATTGGCGGTTCTAAACTTCATTCCTTTAAAGTCTTCAAGGGTGAGGATGGGTTTTTTTATGGTATTAAAATGGCCGCCGGGGTGACAGAACAGCGCCAGGAGCTTTACATTTGAATATTCCTTCTGAAAGCCCGGATATTTTTCAAATATCTTCCACATGGCCGTGGATGTCTTTTCCGCTGAAGGGACCATAAAGGGCAGCTCGAAGACCGATGTCATGGGAAAGCGTCCCGGAGTATAGTCATGCAGTGTATAAGAAATGTCCGCTATACCGGTTTCGGCAAGGGCGTAGTGATCGGGTGTCTTTCCAAGTGCCCCGCCTGAATACATAATGACTTTTACCCTGCCTCCGGTCATTTCATCTATCTTTTTTGCCCAGGGATCAAACAGCATGACCTGCATGGTATCTTTTGGTGAAAATGGCTGAGCGAATCTCAGTTTGATGGTTTTAGCAGATGAAGTGCCGATGTTGAACAGAAATGTGAGAAGAATGACAATAAATGATGCGCAGGCAAAAGTCCTCTTGAGATTCACGATAAAAGCCTCCTGTATTGAAGAGAGTATTTCTCCGGTTTTTCGTTTTGGCGAGGAGATTCGGTATCCTAACAAGTTATTTATGAGGATTCAATAGGGAAATTTGATGAATTTGTAAAACTCATGTAAGACGTCACTCCCGCACCGAATCAAGTTCATGAATACACTTTGGCAGCAATCTATAAATGCTTGGAATTAATGGATTCCGGAATCCAGGCTACGCCAACCACCGTCGCTAAAGCTATGGCGGGATAAAATGGCGGTCAGGGAGGCAACGACCCGGCAGGCCCCGAAAACAGCATCGGGATTTTCAACAAGTTACGGAATGACAGATAAAAAGTCGGATTTTAGCTTTTTCTGTCATTCCCGCGAAGGCGGGAATCCAGTTTTTTCAAACACTTATAGATTCCCGCCTTCGCGGGAATGACGTTTTTGGGACTTCCAAGGAAGTCCTGTCCTATTCAGGGCGGAAAAATTTGCCCATTCTAGCGCCCGGAGGGTAAATATTGCCATCGAAATATATAAATCCGGTTTTTGATCCACACTGTATCATGCTGAAATTCAAACAAAAAATTGAATAATGCCGGTTTGGCACGACCGTTGCTCATATCTTTTATCAACAAAAACCTGAAAAAGGATTATGCATGAAAAATTTGTTTCAGATTCAGACTCTTCCATCACTGTTTGATAAAAAGATCGCAGGATTAGGAAACACCGGCAAATCGAATGGGGGCCTGTTTCATTCGATACTTTCACGCATTAAAGAGGCAGCAGGCGAGGGTGAATCAGGACTCTCGCTGTATGCAACGAAATTAAACATGCCTTTTGGACAAAGGCTTTTATCAAAGGGAATCGCCCTGTATTCGGGAGAGGGGGAAAATTCGTTAAAGCAAAGGTCGTTATTTGCGGGGGCCTCCTTTTCTCCTGAAAAAGGCGCATTAAATAAGATACTCCAAATGGCCCGGACCACTGAGACTGT
>CAZJOB010000311.1:4224-4707 GCA_964547435.1 uncultured Desulfatiglans sp.
TACAGGATCTGTGCCTCTCTTCTACTGAACTCATAATTCCCGAATCGGCCCTGCTGCAGTTGACAAATATTCTTAAGGCTAATGGTTATTCACAGAATAAGATTGATAATTTAATCGGTCTTTCCAGGGGCGCTGAAGGCCTTGTTCAATCAGACAGGCTTTTGGCACTGATTGTCGGGAACATGAATACTCCCGCTGCCGGTAAAGTCTCTGCTCTGTTTGCAGGGAATATGAATACTTCCGGCGCAGACAATGCCTCTGCTCTGATTGCAGGGAACGTAAATACTCCCGCTGCCGGTAATGCCTCTGCTCTGATTGCCGGGATCGTAAATACTCCCGCCGCCGGTAAGGCCTCTGCTCTGATTGCAGGGAATATGAATATTTCCGGCGCAGGCAATGCTGCTGTTATCGAACAGTCCTTCGTACCGGGCGTTCAGGAGGTTCTCTTCAGAATGGGTCTCGGGGCCGGAGAGGTCAAGTCTG
>CAZJOB010000312.1:0-4698 GCA_964547435.1 uncultured Desulfatiglans sp.
CGGGCGCTGCATCAAAGGGCGCAATCTTTAATGCACCCATGCAATCAAGATAATCAACCAAGCTTGCATATACTTCCGAAGCTAGTGAATTGAAGCTTTCAACCTTTCTCCGCACAAGGTCTTTACTGACCTTTTTTACAAGTTTTTGCATTTTAGGGCGTCGTTTTTTATCATCTGCCTCCCAGATGTAAATAAGCCTTGTCTTACCCTTTTCTGTGGCATGATTAAATTCCTGCTCAGTTGGGGATATACCTGACTCTGTTTCATAGCCATAGTCATATCCAAATATTCCCAGGTATATGTCACAGCTATCAACCTCTTTAAGGTATATCAGGTCTGTCCTTTGATCTTTTGCCGGCAGCTCCTCGAAAAGAAAGACATCAGAGATAAAGCGACGTAAAAATGCATCCCCAGTAAGGAATGCCTTAAGATCACGCCTGATATCCATAAACTCGTTTTGTACACTGCTTATGAATATCTTCAGTCGGGTAGCAGACATCTGATTATTTTTCCTTTGTTTTGATTGCTTCTTCAATCATCACTTTTTCACATATATTACTCAATTGATATTTTGAAGTGCAACCCCTATTTTTTTAGCTCAATATGCTTAAATTATGTCTAAATTCGCGTTCATCTGCGTAATCTGCGGATCATGTCCCTCTTATGGTGTATTCATTCGATTCAATTGATATTTTGAGGTACGTCCCTTATTTCACAATAAACCCTGACTGACTATTTATTATCACGTTTATTATCACATTATTCAGTTATTATCACGTTTCTGCCACATAGCCCCCCGGCCTGTCCCAAGCACCTCCAGCCTTCCTTCTTTTCTCAATGCCTCAAGAATTACCCTTATCATTGGGCGACTTACACCTGGACAGGCACGAATAACCTCTGATATGCTAAATTTGTTCGGCAAATGATCAACTGCTTCCCTGATCCAGATTGTCTTTGAACCCCGGCTTGACCAAACCAATCCTACCCGGTCTTCAAATTCTTTATATGCAGCTAACAAAATTCCCAGGCTATAGCGCCACCATGGAAGAATTTGATGTTGCCCTTTATGCCAGTTTCCAGAGGTGTCTTGCAGCACTTCGTAATATGTTTCTTTACTATCCTCAATAAGTCGCTCCAGACTGATATACCGTCCTACTTCATAACCAGCCTGATGAAGAAGTAAAACAGTTAATAAACGTGATACCCGTCCATTACCATCTGTGAAAGGATGAATGCACAGAAAATCCAGGACAAAGGCATGAATTAAAAGGAGGCGGTCAATGCGGCGTTCCTCCCAGAGTCTATTAAAGCGGGTGCAAAGCTCGTTAATAAAATATGGAGTCTCACGCGCTGACACAGGAACAAATCGAGTAAACCACCGGCCATCGGGCAATTGTTCCTCAATAGTATTATCTCGCTTTTTCCAAGTACCCGCAGGAAGATCGGTATGACGAAGCATATCTCCATGAATTCTCAAAATTGTTTCAGGTGTAATTGAAAAACGATCGAATGATGTGTGTATTTGAGCGAGTACATCTCGATAACCGACTACTTCAGATTCCGGTCTATTCTTTGGTTTGGTTTTCTTCCCCAAAAGGGCAATTAAACGATTGTCATCTACAACGATGCCTTCAATACGGTTGGAAGATTCCGTGCTTTGAATAATGGCTACCTCTTTTAAAGTATTTATTACTTGAGGAGTCTGTTTGATAAAGAGTTCCTGTTTCCCTTTAAATTCGCCCAAGACCCGAAGTGTTCCTGCAAATTCAATAGGAATGGCCTGCTGTTCAAGAAAACCGCGATCCAATGATTTCATTCTTTGCTACCTCCATAAGGCGCCTGCAATACGGGTTTTTCAGATCAATTTGTGACAAGATATTGAAAAATAGGAGTAAGGTCTTGACTCTTGACATCTTTCCACGACCCGGATCGGAGACCCGATTTTCTTATGGCATTCATAAAACACCAAACCTCGATAATAGCATAGGGCAAAGAGCATAGTGAAAATAACACATCGTATGAAACACAAAACCCCGGTCTTAATCTGAGAAACAGGGTTTATTGCTTTATTGGGCCATAACTATCCTTTTGTTTTTGGATTTATATTTTTATGTCATGTTTTGTGTATTTTATTACTCCCTTAATTGAAATAAAGCAAGGAGAAAGGCAGGCTGATGGCTGTTAGGCTATAGGCTGTTGGGGGCTGTTTAGCTTTTACTTCAGCCTTCAGCCTAAACCGCTTTAGCCTGATCCAACACATCACGGCTGGAAAGCCAGTTCCCATAGATGGGGTTAGTGGTGAGGCAAAAGGCGATGGATTCCGGAATCCAGTTCCGGAATGACGAGGTGGGGTTGGATTCCCACCTTAAGGCTATAAGGAGCGCGGTTCAGTTTTTACTTCAGCCTTCAGTCTAAACTCCTTCAGCCTAAACACACACCCTTTTAAGAAGGCATGAGTGCCCTTGCCGCTGATTATGATCAAAGAAGCACCTTTTCCAGTGCGTAAAACCCTTTATTATGACCACATAAAGCAGAATAAGCATTTATAAAGGTAATAGCGGATACCGGAACACATATATAAATGTCTGATATTCACTACAAATTGCTAGTAAGCAGGCAAAAATAATCTAAACAGACAATAATATCTGCTTGACTTGATATCATAATGTAATGTTATACATTTCATGATTAAATACTGAATTTTTCTATATGGAACAGAGAAAGGAAACAGTTATGGATAATGAATCTACTTCTTCTGCTGATATATTCGCATTGCACCTTAAACGTCCTCGTGTATGGAATGCAATGCTGCTTCAATTAATGCTTGGTTTTTTTATTGGCGCGTTTGTCTCATTATTTATGATTTATAATAAAGATGGCTTTCTCCCGCCAATGTTTCTTGTCCTGTTTTCCGGTTTCATCATTACCCTGGTTGTTATATCAATTACAGCCAGCATACTGATGCGGCCAAAAAGTGATTTAAAAATTGAATTTCATCCTGATCACATTGTGTTGCCTTTTGGAAGCAGGTTCTCAAAACCCAAAAAAATACCCTATTCAGATATTAATTCTGTTGTTGAGCGTGGAAAGAAAAAACTCAAGTATCTTATTATTGGTACAAAGAAGCGGGCATTTGCTTATAACCAGGCAAATTTCTTAGAACCAGTAAACTGTGAAAAATTTTTAGAAATCCTCAGCAGATATTTAATTGCTCAACCGGATGGTGAAAAACTATGGCTGAATATGAAGGATCGCATCGACATATTTAATAACAGTATGAAACCGAAGATCTATGCCACATGGATAATGTTCGGGGTTATAGCCGCAGTATTTATCATTGAAATAGCTCTGGGTGTTTCAGGTAACAAAATGATTCTGCTTGAGCTGGGCGCAAATGCATCTGTTCTCGTAAAAGAGGGACAATGGTTCAGGCTTTTTAACAGTAATTTTTTACACCTTAATTTCGTTCATATTTATTTTAATGTTTTCTTTCTTCTTTTCATTGGAGTAGGAGTTGAGCGGCTTGCAGGCATCTGGAATTTTATTTTCATATACCTGTTTTCAGCCCTGGGAGGTGCAGTTGCCTCTATGATCATGCAAAGTGCACTTTTTTCAGTAGGGGCTTCAACGGCAATGTATGGTCTTTTTGGCGCACTTGCTGTTATCAATATCAAGTATCGCGGAAAACTTCCTGTGGGCTATCGTATTCCGATATATAACTGGATACTGATTATCCTCCTTACTATTCTAATGAAATTTATTTTTCCTGGAATCGATGATGCTGCACATGCCGGAGGTTTTATTACAGGTGCTTTCCTTGCCTATCTGATCTACCGCAATAGAAATAATCCTGTTATTTCATCAAAACCAGTCCCGGTTATAAAGGCATTAACCATTGTTCTGGTGCTGCTGTTTTTATATAGCGGGTTTGTAAGCATAAGCCAGTTTGAAAAAGGCAAAACTCCGGGGCTGATACGACTTGCCGAATTGTATGACGATATTCCCGATACAAGTCCCGGTGTACTTAACAATCTTGCGTGGAGTATACTGACTCAAAAACAGGAAAATAAAGAGGTCATACAGTTTGCCTTTAAACTTGCAGAAAGGGCCGTGAGTCAGAAACCGGATGAAAAGGAATTTAAGGATACCCTTGCGACGGCTCACTGGTTATCCGGGAATAGCAGAAAGGCTGTTGAGTTCGAAAGAAAAGTCCTGGCAATGGCAAATAAGAATCAGAGATTTTACGCTACCCAACTGGCATTTTTTGCAGGGAAAAATGTTTCAACAGATCATCCGGTGATCTTTGGTGAAGATAAAAACCCGCAGGTTAAAGTCTACTCTGAATGGACAGGTGAAGGGCCGGAAAGGCACCTTGATATAAAAGCGGATATTGGCGGAGAATATAAAAATGTGGTGGTTTACTCGATGCAGTCACGAAACGGGGTAAATGTTGGTGTATCACGTTTTTCGGTAAAAAACCCGCAACAGAAATCATATGTTTACAAAACAAAGATTAAAGATTCTGATTCAGACTACAGATTAACAGTATTACTTGTAGATACCTCTGATAATCCACCCGAAAAATTTGATAGAACATGGAGCTACTGGTTTCTGGATAAAAAGGTTTCAAAGATATATGATAAAATCATGAAAGAGTAACATTACAAAAGGAACACATATGAATATTAAATTAAAAAA
>CAZJOB010000313.1:0-4685 GCA_964547435.1 uncultured Desulfatiglans sp.
TCCGGATATTGCCAGCCTTATTTGTTTCCCGAAAGAAGAAGATATTGAACAAGAATAAATAAAATAAAAATTGATATTTACAGACTAAAATCCAATAATGTCCGGCAAGCCTTTTAAGATTAAGATCTCGGCAGGGAAAAATCAATGAAATTCATTAGCTTTTTTTTATTATTATTAATTTTTATGTAATAAAGAGGGACGCTGTGAGATATAGTGATATGAAGCAGTTCTATGTCAGAAAGGGCCTTATCTTCTTAAACTGGTGTGTGTGGGTGCACATGATTATGTGCACGCTGCACATAAAAGAAGGCATAAAACAAAAAAATATTGCATCCATTCAAAATCCGGGATGAAGATGTCTTTTGTGGCCGCACATAAAATATTCTATTAATTCAAAAGGTTAAAAGATGTTTTCACTTATTCTTTACCCAAAAAGCATCTCTGGTATCGAAATTGCTAGTATACCGAATTTATACAGGTTTTCAGGCTTTAAAATTGTGATGGGCGGGGTGATTAAAATAACTGTTTTCAATCCTGCCAGGTCACCTTTATAAACAGCAATGATTGACATCAAAAAACAATTAAGGAGAGATTTTATGTCTGTTAAAAGGTTTTTTCGCAATACCCTCAAATCCAGCCTATGTGTCTCAATCTTTATTTTATTTGTTTTTATTTCCTCCTGGGGCAACGCTCAACCGCAGGTTCAGAAGACCTCTGTCGAAGCAGATATAGCAGGCCTGCCTCTTGAGAACCAACTTCCCACTGACCCTAAAGTGATAATAGGCAAACTTGACAATGGCCTTACCTATTATATACGTCACAATACCGAGCCTCAAAACCGCGCTGATATAAGGCTTATAATCAACTCAGGTTCT
Source organism: uncultured Desulfatiglans sp. (assembly GCA_964547435.1). GTDB lineage: Bacteria > Desulfobacterota > DSM-4660 > Desulfatiglandales > HGW-15 > CAZJOB01. The sequence goes on from CAZJOB010000313.1 coordinate 876, forward strand.
ATTCTCGAAGAGGAAGATCAGCGGGGAATTGCTCACTTTCTTGAGCATATGGCCTTTCAGGGCACGGAAAACTTTGAAAAACAGTCAATCTTTGATTTTATGGAATCCATCGGAATGAGGATAGGTTCAGGGGTCAACGCGGCAACAGGCTCTGATGAAACATATTATATGCTTGAGTTGCCGACCGATAATACAGATCATCTTAAAACAGCTTTTCAAATCCTCAGAGACTGGGCATGCGGAATAACCTTTGATCCCGAAGAAATAGAATCGGAACGCAAGGTTATTATTGAGGAATGGCGACAGGGACAGGGAGCAGGCAATCGTCTTCGGGATAAAATAATCCCAGTACTCTACAGAGGATCGCTTTACGCGGAACGCCGGCCCATCGGCACGCTTGAGGCTATTCAAGGTTTTACGCGAGATGACCTGATCCGCTTTTACAGAGACTGGTACAGGCCTGATCTGATGGCAGTAATTGCCGTCGGGGATTTTGATGCTGAGGTTATAAGGAAGATTATTCTGGAAAAATTTAATGACATTCCCGCACCGGTCAATCCAAAGGAACGAAAGATCTATTCGATTCCGGAACATGAAGAGACACTTTTTGCCATAGCAACTGATCCGGAAATTATTGATACTGATATCTATATATATCACAAGTTTCCCAGGATATATGACTGGACTGCAGGCGGTTATCGCCAGGATCTTGTAGAAAGCCTGTATAACTCCATGCTCACTGACCGGTTCAGGGAACTTTCCATAAAAGAAGATCCCCCTTTCATGAGGGCCTATTCCTCTGAATCCTCACTTGTAAGACACTCAGGGGTTTATGTCCTTCAGGCCACGGTTCATGAAAAAGATATTGAACGGGGTCTGGAAACCCTGCTGGCAGAATCTGAAAGGGTTTCTCGTTATGGGTTCACACCAGAGGAAATGGAGCGCACCAAAAAAAACATGCTTCGCCAAATGGAAATAAGTTACGCGAACCGTGAAAGCCGGTACTCCAGCTCACATGCCTCGGAAATGACCCGTTCATATCTGACCGGTGAGCACATTCCAGGCGCGGAAGTCGAAATGGATCTCTATAAACGCTTTATCCCGGAAATTACTTTGGATGAGGTCAATCAGCTTGGCAAAAAATGGATCAGCGATTCAAACAGGGTTATTATTATTACTGCACTTGAAAAACAGGGGCTGACCATGCCCGCAGAATCCGACCTTGAAAAGATACTTGCCTCCGCTGAAAAAAAGGAGATTGACCCCTACAAGCCGACAGAAGTTGCCGGCAAACTGGTTGAATCCATACCACAGGGCAGCAGCATTATTGAAACCCAGGAGATGGATGGCGGCCTGACTGAATGGAAACTTGCCAATGGCATAACAGTAGTTCTAAAACCTACCGATTTTGTAAAGGACCAGATCCTATTCATAGCATTCAGTACTGGGGGGACATCGCTTTCCAGTGATGAAAACTTTATACCGGCAAGCACTGCGGGTACTATTATAACTATCGGAGGACTGGGCAAGTTTAATATCATGGAGCTGAGGAACATGCTTGCAGGTAAAAATGCCAGTGTAATGCCTATGATAGATGAATATCAGGAAGGCCTTACCGGAGGAGGTTCTCCCGATGACCTGGAAACCCTTTTCCAGCTTATATACCTGTATGTAACACAGCCGCGTGCGGACAAAACACTCTTTAATATAGTCAAAAACCAGGCTCTTCAGAGCATTAAAAACAAAGATGCAAGCCCATCGGTGGTATTTCAGGAGACATGGAACCGGCTGGTATTTTCCGACCATCCTCGAAAACAGCCCGAGACCGTGGAAATGATAGAAAAAATGGACCTGGAAAAATCTATGGCCTTTTATAAAGATCGTTTTGCCGACACAGACGATTTTGTATTTGTCTTTGCAGGGAATTTTGAACCGGCCCGGTTGCAGCCCTTTGTAGAAACCTACATCGGCGCACTTCCCGGCACCGACAGAGATGAGACCTGGAGGGATGTGGGTATTCGCACTATCAGAGAAGGGGTTGTAAAAGAGACGGTCTATAAAGGCCAGGAGCCGAAAAGCACCACAAGAATTGGCTTTAACGGCATATTCGCGAATGTGGATGACAATTATGAGAGATCCCGGTTCTCGGCAGGTGTTCAGGTGCTGGAAAACCGTCTTCGAAAGGTAATCCGGGAGCTTATGGGCGGATCCTACACCATACCCGTGCACAGCGCTGTTGTTCGTGAGCCATTAGGACAATACATGATAACCATTGACATCACTACAGACCCGGAGCGCCTGGATGAGATGGTTGACGTCCTTTTTGCAGAGATCAAAAAGCTAAAGGAATTCGGCCCCACAGAGAATGAAGTGGCGGATGTAAAAGAGGCCATGCTGCGTACTCACGAGACATCCCTTGAACAGAATGCCTTCTGGGTTGGGCGTATTGCAGCATCCTATAAAACAGGCATTGAACCCGGCGCAAGTCAGATATTTGAGATGCCTGATACCATCAACGCAGTAACTGCCGAATCAGTGCGCAATGTATTTCTAAAATACCTGGACACGGAAAACTATATTCAGGCGACACTGCTCCCTGAAAATATTGAAAAACAGGAGAATTAACAAAGCATCCCCCGCCGCAAGCAAAGCAGCAAGCGGCGGGGATTAATTATCCTTATTTTAGCCGGAACATGTTGTCGTTGCGGTTTTCACCGCCCGCCCTGGCATAGTCGCCGCCATTGCCGCCTGAAAAGTGGATCAGCGGGCGTTCAAGTTTGGGCACATATATAGGGCTGTGCGTTATGCCCCTCGGGATATAGACAAGGCAGCTCTTTGTTATGGTGATCTTTTCATCCTCTACATAAAAATCAATCTCAGCGTTTAATTCATCGGGATGTTCAGGGTCAGAGCCTATGAAACCTATAAATTCATCAAAATCCTTATGCGCGTGAGGCGCAGGACCCGTGTCGTTTGTGGAAAGAAACCAGACCGCTTCCGCATAGGGCGCTCCTTCAAGCCTTTTACCGTTCAGGAATACAAGAAACTCGATAAACCCCTCCGGGGCTTCAGGAAAGGTGCCATCCGGCCTCTCAAATCTTTCTACAAAGTGGTTCGCGTAGATCCCCGAAGCCGCCTGCGCCTTTGCAGGAGACGATTCATAATTACTCGTGTTGAGATGACAGGTGTAATTAAAAACAGGTTTTTTCAGGTCCCTCACCTCAATATTCCCGTGAGCAGCGCCGCCGGGAACAAAAACAGCGCAGGTCTTTGTCAGTGTCAGTTTATCATTCTCTATCCACAGGTCTATGGCGGCATTCAGGTTCTCAGAATCTTCAGCATCTCCCCCGATAAAAAACATTACCTTATCGGAATTATGTTTTATCAGTCCGGGTTCCCTGCATGACTTCACATACCAGGAAGCCTCGTTGAACATGCACCCTTTTACCACACTTTCGTCCATCCATACCGCGTTTATTCTGGCATTAGCAGGCTCAACTCCTGTCTGGACAGGTGTTCCCTGTCCTGCAAGTGAAAAAAATTTAATGTTCGACATTCGCATTTTCTCCTGAAAAAGAATTGGTTTATTAATTGCTCATAATGTCCGCGACTGTGACATGCGTAAAAACATATAGCATATCATCCGTCTGGAAATATTTGCAACACCTCGATAACAGGCTGGATAGATTCTTTTCATTTGTCAGCATCTTCACGACAAATATTATTCTATCTCTGAGCACTCCCTGGCACGCCGAAGCATTCTGCGTAGGCGGCTGTGTCTCTAGTGAGCGCGGCGAACGGGTGGTAACC
>CAZJOB010000314.1:0-4190 GCA_964547435.1 uncultured Desulfatiglans sp.
ATACGATGAACTTTGATTAGATGGTTAGGAATATGACTATAGAAAACAACAATAATAATAAGAAATCCCGGCGTGAATTTTTACGGGATTCCTTGCGTGGGGCATCTCTTGTCGCCATAGGCGGCGTTATCGGTCTGGGCTGGTACCGTGGTCATACTGCTACATACGCCTGGCAGATAGATCCCTATAAATGCGCCACCTGCGGTAACTGTGAAACCGCATGCGTGCTGGAGGAATCGGCTGTAAAATGCGTGCATTCCTATGAGATGTGCGGGTACTGCAAGATATGTTTCGGCTTTTTTGAGCCTCAGCCCAATGCCATCAATGAAGGCGGTGAAAACCAGATGTGCCCCATGGGAGCGATCAAGCGCAACTTTGTTGAAGACCCCTACTATGAATACACCATTGATGAATCACTGTGCACAGGCTGCGCCAAATGTGTAAAGACTTGCACGGGATTTGGCAACGGCTCCCTGCACATGCAGGTGCGTCACGACCGCTGTGTGAATTGCAACCAGTGCGCTATTGCCCTTGTATGCCCGTCGAATGCATTCAGAAGGGTGCCTGTGAACTCTCCCTATCTTTTTAAAAAAGGGGGCAATGCTTGAGAGTCAGAATATTTTTCATTTTTATTGCCCTGATGGTGTTATTCGGGATAACCTTTAATTCCTTTTCAGTCGAGAGATTCCCCCCTCCCCAGTTCGAAAGTGATTACGTGCGCCCTGAATATACGGCGCCCATGCCAAGAGGAGGGGCATGGCCCCTGATCGACGCAATTATTCTTGTATCGGCCCTTGGCGTATCTTCATGGCTTGTTCATAAAAAGCGGAGCAGAAAGGCAGTTTTCGGCCTTATGGTGTTCTCCCTTGCCTATTTCGGGTTTTACAGAAAGGGGTGTGTGTGCTCCATAGGTTCAATACAGGATATATCTCTGTTTCTGTTCAATGAAGACTATTTTGTCCCTCTGCTTACTATTTTTTTCTTTATAGCGCCTCTTGTGTTCACACTGCTTTTCGGAAGGACTTTCTGCGCGGGAGTGTGCCCGCTCGGAGCTGTTCAGGATATTACCCTTATAAAGCCTTTAAAGGTGCCTGTCTGGCTGGAACATACCTTGAGATATCTTGCCTATGTATACCTTGCCCTTGCTGTATGGCTTGCCGCAATGGGGAGCACTTTTGTCATATGCAAATATGATCCCTATGTGGCCATATTCAGAAGAAACGGGAACCTCAATATACTGATCATGGGCGGGATATTGCTGATAATCGGTTTTTTTGTCGGCCGTCCATACTGCCGTTTTTTGTGTCCATACGGCATGATACTTCGTCAGTTATCAAGGTTTTCAAAGTGGCGGGTAAAGATCACTCCGACCGACTGCAATCAGTGCAGACTCTGCGAAGACGCCTGCCCCTATGGAGCCATTCAACCGCCTGTGCCTGAATGGCCTGAAACTACCTATACAAAGGATAAAAAACGCCTTGCCATGCTTCTGGTTTTATTTCCCATTCTTATTGCCCTTGGCGCATGGACAGGCAACAACCTGGCTTCTTCTGTTGCGCGCACCCATCCGACGGTTGCACTGGCAGAAAGGATCTGGATGGAGGAAAACCTGCAGGCAGAGGGCACAACGGATGCAAGCCAGTTTTTCAGGTCCTCGGGTGAAACCATCGGTTCTCTTTATCAGCATGCAGCGGCAATCAGGGCGGATTTTGAAAAGGGAGGCTGGTTTTTCGGGGGTTTTCTCGGGTTCATCCTCGGAGGCAAGCTGATCCTTCTCAGTCTGAGGCCCAGGCAGAGGGATTACGAGGCAGAACGGGCCGGATGCGTATCATGCGGCAGATGTTTCAGTTATTGCCCCAAGGAGCAGGACTATCGTCTGCAGAAAATTCAGGAGACCGGAGGTTTAAGCAGCAGATGATCTCAAAGGCTCCTGAATCCGGCAACAGTATACAACTGCAAAAGGTTCTCCTTAAAACTGCCGTGGTCGGGACTATTTTCTCTCTGGTCTTTCTCACGATGCTGATCATAAACGGGTATCAGCAGTATGTATCAGGCTCAAACACCTATTCGGTGATTACTGAACTGAAGCAGCAGTTGTTGAGTCAGCCGGATGATGAAACCCTGATAAGACAGATACGTGAACTGGACCGGGATTACCGCGCGGGAAGGCTCAGACAGATCGATTTCTCCGGCATTGCCTCTCTCATGCTTTTGATAAGCGCAGTAATTACTATCGGGGCAATGAAGTGGCATTCATATTTAAATGGAATAAACCCTGAGCCCAATAATGAAATCAGGGAACCTTTCAGGATGCGCCGTTTAGGGCAGAGCAGGTTTTCTCTTGTTCTGTTTGTATTTGTGCTGGCTGTCGCAGGGATTCTTATTGAACGTGAGACCCCCACAGAATGGATTGCAGAGCTTAATGCCGGCATATCCGAAGAGCCGGCCTACGCTCCTCCTGAAGAACTGGCCCAAAACTGGAATCGTTTCAGGGGTTTTGGAGGGGCAGGTGTAACGTCTTCCACTGACATCCCGGCAAAGTGGGATGTCGCGAGCGGCGAAGGTATTTTATGGAAAACGTCCATACCTCTGCCGGGATATAATTCACCCATTGTATGGCAGGACCGTATATTTTTATCAGGAGCAAATGAGGAAAAACGACAGGTCTATTGTTTTGATGCCTTCTCAGGCAGCATCCTCTGGACAGGTGACGTGCCGACTGCGCCTGTGGGGAATAAAAAATTTGAGGTCATGGAAGATACCGGTTATGCAGCGCCTACAATGGCAACAGACGGGGTCAGAGTATATGCTATCTTCGCAACAGGTGATCTCGCGGCCTTTGATTTCAGTGGTCGCCTTCTGTGGCATAAAAGTCTTGGAATACCTGTAAGCCTTTACGGATATGCATCCAGCCTTGAGGTGTGGAAAGATCGTGTACTGGTGCAGTTTGATCAGGCAGGCGCGGAGGATGAAAAATCCGGGTTATACGCATTTGACGGGGCAACTGGCAATCTGGTATGGGAGGCAAAAAGGCCTGTGCCCAATAGCTGGACTTCGCCCCTTGTAGTCCCAATTGGTGACAAGTATCAACTGATAACAGTGGGAGACCCCTGGGTGATAGCCTATGATCCGGAAGACGGGAAAGAGATCTGGCGGGCAAATTGTGTAAAGGGAGATGTCGGTGCCTCTTCTATCCTTGCAGGAGACAGGGTTATTGCAATCGCCCCGGACCTGCATAACGTGGCCATACGCACAGATGGGTCAGGCGATGTCTCGTCCACACATGTTGCATGGATGAACGATGATGTGGGGCCAACAATAGTATCTCCTGTTTCAGATGGCGGCAGGGTCTATTTTCTGGATACCTATGGGACCCTCTATGCTGTCAATATAGAAGACGGCAAGCTTATCTATGAACATGATTTTAACGAAAATGTTAACGCCTCCCCTACCCTGGCAGGCGGAAAACTTTATGTTCTGTCTATGGAAGGGACAATGTTTATAGGCACACCCGGCGAAAGAGAATTTACCCTGGAAGAAAGCAACGCCCTGAACGAAAGGTGTTTTGCATCACCGGCCTTTATGCCGGGACACATCTATATAAGAGGAGAGGAGCATTTATACTGTATTGGAAATGGAAACCCCTGATCTTAAAAAAATAGATGAGATTGTTGCATCAACAGGAAAAACGCGTGACAGGATACTTCCCATCCTCCAGGCTGTACAGAAGGAGTATGGTTATCTGCCCCGGTCTGCGCTGGAAGCGGTCTGTGAAAAAACCGGGATAACGCCGGCGGCTATTGCCGGATTCAGCAGTTTCTATGACCAGTTCCGCTTTACTCCGGCAGGGGAACATCTTATTCGCGTATGTCTTGGAACAGCATGTCATGTAAAGGGCGCTCAGGGGGTATTTGATGCCTTTAAAAGATATCTTCATATTCCGGAAAATAACGATACTGATTCAAATAGTCTTTTTACCATAGAGCCTGTTGCATGCCTTGGCTGCTGTACCCTTGCGCCTGTCGTACAGATAGGCAATGTAGTTTATGGCCACCTGACACCGGATATGGCTGGAAATACAATAAAGAATTATCTGGCTTTTCATGACGCGCAAAAAAGGGATCGTATCGGCGCTAAAATGCGTTCCCGCGAAGACCGTGGGAACGAGGGGATGGGCGAAATAAGGGTAG
>CAZJOB010000314.1:4210-4679 GCA_964547435.1 uncultured Desulfatiglans sp.
CTCATGCTGCCAGGCAAGGGGAAGTGGTCATCTGAGAGAGGCATTAGAAAAGGCAATTTATGAGACAGGCATCCCTGCCAATATAAAACATGTGGGCTGCGTTGGCATGTGTTACCAGACACCCCTCATGGAGATACTGCTTGCAAACGGCAGTCGCTTTCTCTACACAGGCGTAAAGCCGGAAGACGCGAAAGATATTCTGCTAAGACACTTCAGGCCGGGGGGTATTAAGAGAAGGTTAATGCCGGTGATTTCAAAGGGGCTGGATATCCTGCTTAATGCGGGTGAATCACCATCAATGCCCCGTTATGCCACTGACAAGCGTGAAAAGCATGTGGCGGATTTTCTTAACTGTCAGAGGAATATTGCCACAGAACACTGCGGAAGCATGAGCCCGGTAAACATTGATGAGTATATTGAATTTGACGGGTTTAAGGCGCTTGAAAGGGCTGTAAAAGAGTTGAATGGT
>CAZJOB010000315.1:0-4646 GCA_964547435.1 uncultured Desulfatiglans sp.
GATGCTCTCGTTCCACCTCAACGAAGGGATCGACGTGTCATCGCGAAACGCAGAATTCATCAAGCGATCTGTAGAATGGATCGCTTCTGAATTCGATATCGGCAGAGACACCAAAATAGCTGATTTTGGCTGTGGCCCTGGATTGTACGCAACACCTTTAGCGAAACGCGGGGCAAATGTGACTGGCATTGATTTCTCCGGGAGATCCATCGAGTACGCAAAAGAAGTCGCAGCCCGAGAGCAGTTGAACATCAGCTACGTGAAGCAGAACTACCTGGAGTTTGAAACTGAGGATCGATTCGACCTTGTGCTGATGATTATGTGTGATTTCTGCGCCTTGAGCCCTGCACAAAGAAAAGGGATTTTGAATAAATTCCACAAGACTCTAAGACCGGGTGGTTCGATCCTTCTTGATGTGTATTCAATATCAGCATTTGATAAAAAGGAAGAGGTCGCGACATATGAGATAAACCTGCTCAATGGATTCTGGTCGCCAAACAAGTACTATGGTTTTCTAAATACCTTCAAATACGATAAAGAAAAAGTTGTGCTGGACCAGTACACAATTATCGAATTGGACCGCACCAGAAGGGTGTACAACTGGCTGCAATATTTTGCACCCAAGGATCTTGAGAGGGAGTTCATAGAGGCTGGTTTTTTCGTTAAGGGGCTTTATTCCGACGTCGCGGGGACCCCATATGATCGAAAAATGGGCGAATTTGCAGTCATCGCCAACAAGGTATAGATCGGCACAGAACAACGCCATACACTCGTACTGGAATTCTGCTGCGCTCCATTCCCCCCGGTGATGGCCTGTTATATTCAAGGTATTTTTTTTGTAAAGCGGATCACGCTGTCCTGGGCATTGTGGTATATTCCGATCTCTCAATTAATTTAAAGAAAGAGGGAGGTAGGGATCATGAATCGGTTTAAAATTCTGATTTTGTCAGTATTTGTTGTTATGTTTGCTGTTTGTTAAAGATTGTATATTACCACCATAATTCATTATTCTTTGCAACTAATATTAGTTGCATATTTTGACTTAATAGAATATATTGCTTTTTTAAAAGGGGGAAGGATGGGGAGAAACGAAAAATTATTAGCAAGATTAAAACAGAAACCAACGGACTTTACCTGGGGGGAGTTGACGAGCTTATTAAAAAGCCTGGGATATACGCAAAGAAAGACAGGCAAAACTGGCGGTTCAAGAAGGCGATTTGTTCACTCCACATCTCCAACTATCACATTACATAAACCTCATCCTGATCGCATTGTAAAAAGATATGTGATCAATGATATTTTAGAACTCTTTAAAAGAGAGGAGATGATATGAAAGATATGATGGAATACAAGGGATACCATGGATCAGTGCATTATAGTGATGAAGACCGGGTATTTCATGGGAAAATTGAATTTATTCGCAGCCTCGTAAGTTATGAAGGTACGGATGTTAATAATTTGAGAATATCTTTTGAAGAAGCTGTTGATGATTATCTGGCGCTATGTGAAAAGGAGGGCAAAGAACCAGAAACTCCTTTCAAAGGAAGTTTTAATGTTCGAACTGGTCCCGATTTACATCGAAAAGCTATGCTATTTGCCAAGGCAAAAGGAACCAATCTGAATTCAATTATTTCCGATGCTTTGGAGAAATATTTATCAGGAAACGAAAGCGTTTAACATTTCACTCAACAAGACAGGCTACTAAAATGCCGGATCGAGATTCGAATATTTTCCGGTATTTAGTTTTATAAAAACCAATGTTGCCAAGCACAGCCTGCTTGTTAATTCACAGTTGGGGTGCTTGAAAGCAGAAAGGAGAATAAAAATGATAGTGCATCACAGAAAATATTCAAAAAGGAGTACCTTTGCTTCAATAGTTATACTGATTGTGATCGGTCTAATATTCTCAATTTTAACGGCTTGTTCCAAAGAAGAAAAAGGCGAAAAGCAGGATGAGATGAAAAATAGAACAACTTCTGATTCATCAAAAACTCTCCAGCCTGTTAATGCGGATAAAAGTATAATTGCAATTCGTATTACAAAGGAAGGTGAAATATGGATTGAAGGTGAAAAAATTGATTTATACACGATTAAGAGCAGGATGGAAGACCTCAAGAAGAAATTCCCTGATGGAAAAATAATTGTTGGCAAAGATAAGGATTCTCCTTCTAAAATAGTAACAGAGGTGTCTAATCTCGTCAGTCCAGATGAAATAAGAAATGTTGTTGTACATGTAACGAAAGAATAATTTCAAAAATGTGATTAAATGAAAAGCTTCAAAAGCTATAATAATCAGTAATAAATATGAGATGATTCAAAAGAAAATGGAGCTACTGAACAACCGATTCTGGAACCTCAAAGAGAGTCTGCCGCTGCTATTCATGCGTTACCGGCAGAAAGAAAACGGCTGACAAATCAAACCGGCGGCAATCTCCACTGCGCTCTCTAATAGAATGAAACACAGGAGTAAAATCGATAAAAATTAAGAACCTGGATCTGTCCGAAGTCCGAACACCTGATTTATATTCACAAACCTGCCTGCTTAAAAAAACAGCCCCGTCCGATGTGATAGAATCGAACGGGGCCTTGATCATGTTATGGACAGGTTCAAAAAGAAACCTTGTCCATTAAAATAGTGTTAAAGGTTACATCGGTATATCACCGAGATTGATGTCTTCCATGGTCGTATCAATCTTTTTAAAAGCCTTTTTCTTTTTACCTTTTACGATCTGAAGGCTGAATTCACCTTCTTTCAGATCTTCAAACCAGAAGTCGCCATAGTTGTCTGTCTTTGCAGTATAATTCTTACCGCTTGATGCATCGGTAAGAGTGCAATCAGCGCCTATTATAACCTCTTTGGCTTTCGGGTCATACACTGTTCCTGCAATGAACCTTCCGGGCAGGTTTAGATAGTACACTCTTGGTTTCACCTTCTTCTTCAATTCAGGCTTCCAGACATCGGCCTTGGATATAAGCTTCTTGGCCTCATCTTCATCCATGAAACGCAGGGCCTCTGTGGGGCAGGCGTCCACACACCTTGGCACCCCCGGCTCCCAGCTTGGGTCGTCCAGCAGATGAGCGCAGCCTGTGCATTTCTGTGCCAGATTGAGATCATCATTGTAGAAAATCGCATCATACGGGCATACATCAATACAGTTTCTGCACCCGGAACATTTTACTGAATCAATGATTACCAGTCCGTCTTCCCTTCTGTATAGAGCGCCTTCAACAGGACAGGCAGCCATACATGGCGCATCTTCGCAATGCATGCACAGGTGAGGACGATACGCGACCTTTACCTTGGGCACAGTGCCCCTCACACGCTCGGTGAGTTCAAGCCAGAACTGCCCGGAGTCAGGCTGGGGTTTTGCTATTGGCGACCAGTCATTGCCCACATGCTCATCCTTGCATACTATCTGACATGCATGACACCCGTTACATTTTTTTATATCTATTACAAATACTTTTTTTGACATGTCTATTTCCTCCCTTCAACCCAGGCATCAAACCGAAGACCTGAAGCAGCATCATATTCTCTGTTGAAGGCATCAGGGTATTCGTTCATCCATTTGCCCATCTGCTCCGGAGTTACCTTTTCGATGTCCACCAGAAATCCGCTCGTGGCCTGGCCCGCGCAGTGCTTTGAAGTCAGACCCGCGGGTGTAACAGTATTGATGGCGCCTCCCCTGTCAAGTTTTCCGGGGATTATCGCATCCGCCCTGGCGCCATGGTCCACTGAGACAACTCCGGGCATTACCCTCTCAAAAACCCTGGCTCCGCAGAGAACGCCGCCTCTCTCATTAAAGATCTTAACAATGTCCCCATCCTTGATGCCCCTTGCTGCAGCATCATTGGGATTTATCCAGCAGGGCTCGTAATTATATCCGTCAAAACCCTTTATCTTGCCGGTGTATGCCTCTCTTGTCCAGACAACATCATCGCACTGGGCGTGAACCCTCCATCTTCCGTGATTGGACATCAGAAGCAGGGGATACAGCTTGGCCCTTTCACTGGATATCCTTTCATCATGTGTTTCGCTCTTCTCTATCCATTTGGGGATTGGGGGCCGCTCCTTGTCCTCTGGAAAATACTTGGCTATACTCTCAGAGTAGAATTCCAGCTTGCCTGTCGGTGTTGGCAGCGGGTTGGCCTCGGGATCTTTATAAAAGTCATAGAGCCCTGGGGTGTCCTTTTCCCAGTCTTTCGCGACTGGCAGTACATAATAGCCCTTCTCCGAGAACTCCTTCCAGCTTATATAGTCGGCGAAGCCCAGGCCGTCAAAAACGTCCTTTATCAGTTGCGAAGCGGTCCTTCCTTCAGTAACCTCATCGTACATATTAAGCTTCTTTGCAACCTCAAGAACCGCCTCATAATTGGTTTTGGCCTCTCCGATCGCTGGAATGGCCTCTTCCATACGTATAAGTGTCTGAAAGCTTTCCCCGTCCCTTACGCACGGTGAAATGTCGTCTGTCTCAACGATGGTCTTGATGGGCAGAATTATATCCGCGTAGAGGCAGTCATTCTCCAGCCATGGATGCTGAGCAACTATCAGTTCAATCTTGGGATTCCTGGTCATTTCGATAACATCATTGCCGCAGTTCCAGCATGTAATACGGCACGGGGTGTCGGTCCATATCATATGTATC
>CAZJOB010000316.1:0-4636 GCA_964547435.1 uncultured Desulfatiglans sp.
CCGCTTTTACTTAATATCTCAAGCCTTTCAATCTGATTTTTACTGTCATAAATGCCCTTTTTAAGACGCACCCTGTTTTCAAAAAAAGGATTGATGAGCAATTCCATAAACAGGATTATCGCGGCGATTCCTGCCGCCAGTATAACAAAATATTTTTCTCGTCTGGCCAGTTTCATTTTATAAACCATCTGCCTTAAAGATTATCAGTCCGCCCTTGTAAGCACAATCTCAAATTTGATTCTTCCCGAACGGTCGGCGGCCGCGGGTCTGAGCGCGACACTCGTGAAATAAGGGGAAGGTTCAAGATCGTTTTTCATGCTGTCAGGTGTAGTATAACTGTCTGTAGTGCCGCTGATTCGCACCGAATCCTGATCAAACACCATATTTGTGACGTCCATGTCATATGATGAAGCCTGAAGACGTGTGGTAATGTCCTTAAGAACATCCAGAGCCGTCTGATCCTGCTTTATTGCCAATTTTGTTCCCGAAGAGGATAAACCCTTCTGGCGGGCTTCAATATCCCTTATTGCCAGTTCATTGTCCGGGATATTTTTTGTCTCAGGAAACAGCCTGATACGCTGTTCGGTAACAGTATTTTTTAATGACCCATATTCCCCCTTCAGGGAATAATAACCGATCCCCAGATCAAATATCAGAAAAATAAGAAACAGACCCAGAAGAACAGCAGCCTTTTTTATCTCCTGTTTTGGGCCCAGGTATCTTTTTTTGATCTCAAATTCACCCTGCCTGAGATTAAAACCTGTATTTTTTCTGGTGTCCCTCAAGGCGATGGCAAGCGCGTTGTCCATCAAGGTCTGCTGATATATTCGCGCGACATTGTAATCCACGCGAAGTCTTTTATCTCCGTTGACGTTAATACGTTCCACAGGGGTTTCAAAGAAGCGTTTAAGTATGTTTTCAGCGCCTGTATAAAGAGCTCCGATGCCGCCGTATAAAACCCTGTCCGGCATAATGGAAGTATTGTTCTGTAAACCGAATGAATGCAGGGTCTTCATGACCTCTTTGCAGAGAGACTCAATCTTTTTGTCATAATCATTCGAGAACATCACGCCGTCACTCTCTTTGTTTTTAGAATCCATTAAACCCGATGCCTCGGAGTAGAATTCCCGCACAAGCACAATATGGCCGCTTAAGAATAAAATCATACAATTACGCTCTATTCCCATATCAATATAGACGCCCTTATCAGGACAATTATCCTGATTAAGTATCCATGACACAACCGGTATGGGATTAATGTCCACGATATCCGGATCTATTCCGGCAGCCGCGAGTGTTGAGAGATAATCGCGCAGACGGTCCTTTTTTATGGCTGCCGCCAGAACTTCTGTCTTGTCCGAATTATTGATTATATGGAAATCAACGATCATTTCGTCAACAGGAAAAGGGGCTATGGTTTCCAGTTCAAAGGGGATTGTCTGGCGTATCTTTCTTTTATCCTTAAAGGGGACGGTGATGTTTCTGAAGGATACATTCGATCCGGAAATTGAGATAAAGGTGTTATCGCTTTTCAGGTCAACCTGTTTCGAAAGTTCACGAAGGGCCTTTTCAAGGTCTTTGCCTTCAGCGTTAATCCGGGCGCAGGATATAAGATTATAACCCTTGAGTCCGCTTACAACCTGAACAGCGGTCAGGTTTTTTTCATTGATTTCAAGACCTAATATCTTTCCTGGCATTTGCTCATCCGGTTAATTAGATTAAAAAAAACACTTATACATAATTGAAAAGGGGAATTCAACATTTTAAAACCGTATTCTTTTCTATAATGCCTCCCAGGACATGATGTGAAATTTTTGTCCGTCCCGGATTACCACTGCCCTTATGCCTGTGACAACATTATCACTGTAACCCCGTGATGTGATCTCGAACCAGGAGCTTTTTACCGTGATGAGGGCCGGATCAATAATATCCACATCCGTGCCGATGGCGTTTTTATACCACTGAGGGTTATTGAGGTCATTATCCATATCCTGCCGGTATTCAACTATCTCATCAACCATCTGTATGTCAATATCCTCGGAAAGAATACTTATTATGTAGGGGTCGGCCGTGTTAATATTTATTCTCCCGTCTTCTCCGCCGAAAACAGTAAGATATCTTGAAAGGCCTGAGTCTCCCTTTTCGCCGAACATGAGTTCCCTTGTAATACCTCTTATAAGGAGCATCTCTCCGATTGATTTTAAAGGGGCGTTTCTGCACGAATAGGGAGGTTCAAGGTACTGATAATAGTAGGATTCTGCCCCGAATCTTGTTGTCTCATCATCCTGGTCGATCCAGTCTTTAATATTATCTATTATATCTTCCGCCTCTTCCTGTTCTATCTCAAACTCTTCCGACATGAGAATTCTTAACAGGATATCCTTCTGTTTCTGATTGTATCCGCCTCCAGCGTTAATGATCGAATTTATCTGGATTTTTCCTTTCAGGTCAGTTGCTTCCACAAGAAAAAGGCCTTCATCGAAAAGCTCTTCGGAGTAAGAGGAAAAATCCTTTAAAAGGGCCCATGTATCGGTAAGGGAATCACTTTCGGCGTCATCCTCGCTTAGCACTGCAAGGGCAAAGTTAAATCCCGATCTGGCTATATACCCGAGCATGATGCCCTCATTTGAATTGATTGAGGAGTGGAGTTCGGCCCTCATGGATCGATTGAATTCGAGTGTCAGCACCAGAATGATGCCTATCATCATAATGGCCAGAATAGCCGCTATGCCTTTGTTATTTTTTAAGCTGATCATTTACGCCCCGCCAGTGGAAGTGCTACTGCCGTTGAAAATCTAAAGGGTGATTCAGGGTCTGTTTTGTTATAAAATTCAATCATAATGGAAACCAGAGACGGCATTCGTCTTTTAAACATGTCATTGGATGAATCCCAGTAATCATATTTTTCACCCTCCTGGTCATAATAGGTGAAGTTGATGGAATAAAGGCCCTCGCAGAGCACCAGTCCGCCTGTTTCATCTTCAGGCCATTCAAGGTTTTCCAGCACATCCGAGCGGTAAAGGGTGAATACAGGCTCTTCGCTTTCCTCCTCTTTCTTTTTGACATAATAACCTATTTTGGCGTTTCCCGAATTTGTCGACATATCATTGAGGGAGATATGCGCCCTTGATATAAATCTGAGACTGTCCGTGTTTCTGGCATCAGTGACGTCATCCTTCCCCAGAAAAAAATCAGGATTCGATTCATCAGGGATATTTGCGGATTCAAGGTCATCGATTATCCTGTCAAGCGCGATGCGGGCCATCTGATATATCTCGGCCTGTGATTCGGCCGCGTCAATATTCCGGTAGGTGCCGGTGTAGGCAGTATAGAGCAATGACGCAACAACAGCGAATATCGCTATGGCGATAAGGAGTTCCAGCAGGGTGAATCCCTGTGAGGTCTGTATGGATTTTGAATGTAAATTTAACATTTATATCTATGAATCATCAGATCTGCTAAAATAAATAACGATACATCCTGAGATTATAGGAATACTCCTTATTGTTTCCCCAAAAAATATTAAGGTCTATCTGTCTGAACCTGTCCGAGTAATCTTCAAACCCGGGAATCTCCGCAGGCTTGACCTCAAGTTCCCATGAGTAGTCGGGAAACTCATCGCCAAAGTCTCCCGAATCCGAAAAAAGAACATCCATGGCCATTATCTCGATTTCCGCCATCTTTCTCTGCGCCAGAAAGGATGCCGACGTGCTGAATTTTGCCTCGCTTGCCAGTGAGAGACTCTGTGTCTGGAGTGAAAGAAGAGCGGTCAGGGCGATTGCAATCAGGCCAAGGGCTATCATTACCTCAAGAAGAGTAAAGCCTGAGGAGCGGATTTTATTTGATTTTCTAATATTCCATATCCGCGAATTCAATGTATTCCTCCGATATCGTCACCTTTCCTAAAAAGGGGCTCAATTCAAATGAAAATTTTCTGCCGTCTTCGGCCTCCAGATGTATTATGGAAGGTTGAATATATCCTTTTTTAGAAAACCGAATGCTTACCTCTCCTGCGGTAACCCTATCTTTGTTTTTAAAAAGCACGGCTTTTATAACAACGGTTTCCGGAAGAACAGATGCCTGTTCGCGAGCCTCAGCGAGCTCCAGTTCCAGCATATCGCGGGATTCAGACCAGTATCGGTTGGTTTCAAGATCGAATTTGAGTTCATAGTCCTTATGACCGCTTATAGCTTGCGTTCTCAGACTGATAATTGTCAGGAGCAGTTTTCTCGATGAACTCTTAAAATCATCCGATAAAAGGGTATCCCGTATTCTGGGCATGGTAAGAGACAAAAAAAAGCCCATCAGAATAATGACCAGGGTCAATTCTATGAGGGTAAATCCCCCTGAATGTCTTTGCATGAATGTTTCCTGATTCAGGTTATTCCATCTCCCAGTTATTGACATCCGCGTTCTTTTCTTCTCCGCCCGGTTCATTATCATCACCGTATGATGATATGTCATAGTCGCCGTGAAAGCCCGGTGAATTGTAGATATAGTCGTTATTCCAGGGGTCTTTGGGCACCTTTCCCTTTGTAAGATATCCGCCTTCGCGCCATTTTCTGGGGAGTTTTCCCACGGTCGGAGGCTCCACGAGCGCCTGAAGACCCTGTTCCGTGGCGGGATAACTGCCATT
>CAZJOB010000317.1:0-4635 GCA_964547435.1 uncultured Desulfatiglans sp.
CCTGGAAAAATTGAGAATATCTCCGGCGATGAAACCATCTATCGCATGGGAAAAGTGAACTTTGGCGGGATTCTGAAGCAGGTTTCTCTGGCCTATGTCCCTGAGGCGATTGTAGGGGATTATGTAATTGTTCATGCCGGTTTCGCGATCAGCAGAGTTGATGAAGAAGAAGCAATGAAGGTCTTTGATCTTTTTAAAGAGATGAAAGAACTCCCTGACATAAAAGCGGAGACATAATGAAATACCTGGATGAATATCGTGATCAGGGTTTAGCTGAAAAGCTTTCGGCAGAGATTATTAGAATCACCACCAGAGAGCACGTTATCATGGAAATTTGCGGAGGACAGACCCATTCGATTGTCAAATTCGGTCTTGATAAATTGCTGCCCGATAAAATTGAACTGGTCCACGGGCCAGGCTGCCCGGTCTGTGTTACACCCATAGAGTTGATAGATAAAGCAGTGAAGATTTCATCGAAAAGGAATGTCATTTTCTGTTCCTTTGGTGACATGCTGAGGGTGCCAGGGTCGGAAAAAGATCTCTTTTCCGTAAAGGCAGAAGGAGGCGATATCCGGGTTGTATACTCCCCTCTTGACGCCTTGAAAATCGCTCAGGAAAACGCAAACAAAGAGGTTGTGTTTTTTGCCATTGGATTTGAAACAACCGCGCCTGCGAATGCCATGGCGGTTTATCAGGCCAGAGAGCAAAAAATACCTAATTTTTCAATGCTTGTCTCTCACGTGCTGGTCCCTCCTGCCATGGAAGCAATCTTATCATCGGAAAATAACCGTGTTAATGGATTCCTGGCAGCAGGTCACGTATGTGCGGTCATGGGTTATAGAGAATATGAGCCGATTGCCGGTAAATACAGGGTCCCGGTTGTGGTAACAGGATTTGAGCCTGCGGATATTCTTCAGGGAATTCTGATGTGCGTCAGACAGATGGAAGAGGGGCGCTATGAGGTTCAGAATCAATATGTTCGATGCGTTAATCGTGACGGAAATATACCGGCACAGGATATAATGGCAAGGGTTTTTCAGGTTTGTTCAAGAAAATGGAGGGGCATCGGAGAAATCAAAAACAGCGGTCTAATGTTACGTGATGAATACAGGGAATTCGATTCCGAGAGACGTTTCGGGATTGCCGGAATGTCAATTAAAGAAAATTCCGAATGCATAAGCGGGCTGATCTTGCAGGGGGTAAAAAAACCCAATGAATGCCCCATGTTTTCGATAAAATGCACACCTGAAAAACCTCTTGGGGCGACTATGGTTTCTTCAGAAGGCGCGTGCGCCGCCTACTATCACTACAGAAAGATAACTCAATGGAAAAATTAAACATTTTTAACCTTTCCTGCCCAATACCGATTCAGGATTATCCCTATGTGCTCCTGGCCCATGGAGGCGGCGGGAAACTGATGCACCAGATGATTGAAAAGATGTTCAGGGAAGTATTTGTTCCAAACGATACTGTCAACATACATGATTCCGCTGTTCTGGATTGTACAACACCAAGGATCGCCTTTACTACCGATTCCTATGTCGTTCGTCCCCTTTTCTTTCCGGGCGGCGATATCGGTAAACTGGCTATCTTCGGCACTGTCAATGACCTGGCAATGTCCGGAGCTCGCCCGGTTTATATGAGCATGAGCTTTATTATAGAAGAAGGGCTTCCGATGGAAACACTCTGGCAGGTGGTGCGTTCGATCAAACAGGCGGCGGATCAGGCGTGTGTGCGTATCGTAACAGGAGACACAAAAGTGGTGGACAAGGGCAAGGGTGACGGAATTTTCATCAACACATCAGGAGTTGGCATGATCGAACATGATCTGAATATCAACCCGTTCAGTGTTCAAAAAGGGGATATTATTCTTTTAAACGGGGATATTGCACGGCATGGCATGGCGGTTATGGCAGTTCGCGAGGGGCTGGAATTTGAGACTACCATTGAAAGTGACGCAGCGCCTTTGGCGGAGATTGTCCTGAGGCTTCTAGAGGAGGGAGTAAATATCCATTGTCTGAGAGATCTGACAAGGGGCGGGCTTGCCGGAACTCTGAACGAAATAGCCTCAACAGCAAAAGTTGAAATTAGGATAAATGAGACGGCGGTTCCTGTGCGCGAAGAGGTGAAGGCCGCCTGCGAGATCCTGGGATTAGATCCTCTCTATGTCGCCAATGAAGGCAGGTTTGTTGCTTTTATTCACGCGCAGGATAAGGAAAAGGCGCTTGAGATTATGAAGAGTTGTTCTGCTGGAGAAGGCGCCGGTGTTATTGGTGAGGTAGCCGATGAAAATCCTTCTCTTGTAACACTCACAAGCAGAATCGGCACAACACGTGTTATTGATATGTTAAGCGGAGAACAGTTGCCTCGAATCTGTTGAAAATATAGGAAGTTTCAGCCAAATAAAGGGCAATCTTATTGACACTGTATGATGAAGTCCATATAATTTTAACTTCTAAAAGGGGGCTTCATTAATTCGGTTTAAAATTAATTTTTGACCTTAAAGACAGGATTCAAAAATTTATAGCACGGGATTCATTCCATGACACTTCTTTTCAGAAACCAGACGCTTAAGACCAGGATACTGATCTCATATCTTCTCATTATTTTCATGATGGGAACTGCCTTATATTTTCTTGGGATCAATATTATTCATGAACAGGGTGTCAAGCGGGCTCAGGGACAGGTTGAAAGAGCTCTTAACTCGATCAGGGGTGTATATCTCGGAGAGATCACTCAGATGAAGATGATGTTTTCTTTGATCGATAACACGGCTGATATTTCCACTCTAAGAGAGAAGCTGGAACTGGACTATCTATACAAGATCGATCTTTCTCTAAGGGAGCAGACATTCAGTGAAATTGTCGCCGCGGCCTTTCTGGGCAATGATATAGGCGGAACAAGAATAATCAGCCCATCGGAACTGAGTCAATTGGGTATAGATCCTGACAGGAAAAAGCCGATCAGGGTTCGTGAAACTCCAAGGGCCGCTCCGACCCAGAAGGATTCAGTACAGGGGGCCATGGCTATTGAATACGCCAGGCCGTTCTTTGACGAAACCGGGAAAGTAAAAGAGATTATCTACGGCGGAAAAGTTCTCAACAGGAATTACAGACTCATTGACAGGATGCATACAATGGTTTTCGAGGATAAGTTTTATGAGAACAAGCCTGTTGGAACTGTTACCATCTTTCAGGATGACGTTCGTGTTTCCACCAATGTATTGGATGCCAGCCAGGAGCGGGCAATAGGCACACGTGTCTCCCAGATCGTTTATGAAAATGTTATTGAAAAGGGGCTGTCCTGGGTTGACAGGGCCTTTGTCGTTACAGACTGGTATCTGACGGCCTATGAACCCATATATGACATCAATGGAAATCGTATAGGAATACTTTATGTCGGACTTCTTGAAAAGCCCTATTCTGACAGCGCCCGGCGCGCCTTTGTTGTCTTTCTTCAGATTGTAGTGGGGATAGCTGTTATTGCAGTCATAATTGCCTTTTTCCTCGCGGCAGCCGTTACGCGTCCGATCAAGGATTTGACTACAGCCGTTAATACCTATACGGCGGGTGAATTAAACACACGAGTGAGCACAGACACAAATATTACAGAGTTAAATTCCGTGGGCCAGGCATTTAACAACATGGCTATGGAACTTAATCAACGGGAAAAAAGCCTGAAAGAAACAAACCAGAAACTCAATAATCTAAACAGATCCTACTTGGATCTGATCAGTTTTGTTTCCCATGAACTTAAAGGTGTTCTCTCGACTGTCATGATGAGCGCCTATACCATAAAAGACGGGTTCCTCGGTGAATTAAATGAGGGCCAGAAAAAGACAATGAATCTGATTACGCTTTCTCTTGATTACCTGACCGGTGTAGTAAAAAATTTCTTAAACTTAAGCCGTATTGAAAAAGGGGAAATGCAGTTAAATAAGAGTATGATAGAGGTGAAAGAGGGCCTTTTAGCGCCCCTATTGGATTCTTTCGCCAAGTCTTTTGCGGAGAAAGAACTGTCTCTTAAACAGGATGTTGCTCCAGGTCTTCGGATCAATGCCGACCCGGATCTTATTTTAATGGCGTTAAACAATCTGGTCGGAAATGCGGTAAAATATACGCCTCAGGGAGGGACAATTCGTCTGTCAGTAAAAGAATCCGGGCAAAACTTACTACTTTTCGAGGTCTTTAACAGCGGTCGGCCTATTACACCCGAAGAGCACGACAGGCTTTTTAAAAAATTTTCCCGGCTAAAGTCTCCTGAAACAAGAAAAGTCCAGGGCACAGGGCTGGGGCTTTTTATCACCAAAGAAATAATTGAGAGGCATGACGGTTCAATCCGGCATGAGGCACGTGAAAACGGTAACGCATTTATCTTTTATTTACCTGGAAATAAAGAATGAGCCGCAAATAAAAGGAGGATATTATGGCAAAAAAAATTCTGATGATTGACGATGATTACAACTATGTCCAGGCTGTTTCAACATTATTGGAGACGAACGGTTATGAGGTCGAATCTGCCCCAAACGGGACAGAAGGGTATGATAAAGCAAAGGAGTGGAAGCCTGACCTGATTACCCTGGATGTCATGATGAAGGACGATTCCGAGGGACTGGAGGTCTCAAAACGTCTGAGT
>CAZJOB010000318.1:0-1344 GCA_964547435.1 uncultured Desulfatiglans sp.
AGCCCTGATTCTGAACGCAATGTGAAAAAGGCCATGGAAAATGGTCTTTACCCTCTCTTTCCACCTGGATGAGAAATTCCATATGCAGATGCCCTGAAATCCATTGACCGAAATATCTTTCCAGGTATAGGCCACAGATTTTTCATGAAAGGGCATTCCTTTTTCAAAGGGATGCGCCAGAAAACCGAATCCGCCCTGATTATTGACCTCGTCAATCACCTTCTGAGGACTCAGATTTTCCATATCCTTGAGCTCTTTTACATCGTAGGCAAGATAATGGTGATCATCTCTTCCGATCTCAAGGCCGATAAGCACGGCAACCTTCCCGTAAAACCGCTCATCATAGAGATCGAGTTGACTCAGCATATAATCGTGATCATTAAAACAGATAAAATCAAGGCCCTCTTTCTCCGCCCTTCGCGCCACGCCAGCGTAGCCCGCCCTGCCGTCTGATTTTATGGAGTGTATATGAATATTCCCTATATGCTCGTGGTTAAACATCAGTATTTCCTTAATTAATGTTATTCATAATTCTCAAGGGCCCTTATTCCCATCTTCAGCGGATAATATATGATTAATGCCATTAAGACTATTATTATCAGAAATGAGACCGCAATGAGAAGCCATTGAGCGTTATTGATCCCGACGCCCCTGAGATTCGCCATAAATACAATATAAACAGGGCCGGATTCAAGCACAATAATTATTGCCATGAAAAGTGCGCTCAATATCATATACATCAATCCGCCAAAACCCGTAGCCACCTGCGCTATGTTCTCGAAACTGAATTTCGGATATATTGCGCCAAGGCCGATTCCAAGGGATATCAACCCGAACACCATGAAAAACATTGTAATGGATGAAAGAATCATCATAAACGGTGTAACCTGCAGGAGATTATTCGTTACTATTATCAACGTTTCACCAAGAAGAAGCATGGGCAGTATATATATAAAGAATTTGACAAAGATGAATCTTTTTATTGAGAGAGGCGATGAGCGCACTATCCAGAATGATTTGCCCTCCGAACTTACAGCGGGAAAGATAAATCGAACCGAAACAGCGGACAGCACGAAACCCGCGAGCCCGAGATTTAAAAAGGCGATGGTGTTCTGAAGAAAATCCAGTCTCATGGGACTTCTTTCCAAGGGAAGCACACTAAAATTATATATATACACTACAACAAGCGCACCCAGAAGCAGCAGTTGAGACCACTGACTGTTGTCGCGAAAAAAATTTCTTATGTCCTTGTCCAATATCGCCGCCATATCGCTGCCAAGGGGTCTTTTAATAAAATTTATTGCCAGGTCAAGGAGGCCCCTTCCCGCCCTTCTCCTTTTTGCC
>CAZJOB010000318.1:1354-4630 GCA_964547435.1 uncultured Desulfatiglans sp.
GGCGAAATATATCAATTCAGCTACCCATATATTAATTACTGTCAGCGCCCCTGCTGAACTCCACATAAGCAGCACCCTGAAAAGATAGGATCTGTCTACATTGCCTTTCAGTTGGGCCCACAGGACCTCGGTTATCCAGTGTGTCGGAAGAAATGGATGATCGGGCGCCTTAAGCGCGCCTGCATAATGCATAATGCTGAAAAAGGCGTCCGGATCAACAAGTTTTTCCGGTCTCATGAAACGAAAAAGAAAATAAAGGGCAATAACAATGAATATCATCAGAATCATGATAATATCCCTTGTCTTCTGTGCGGGAAATATACTTACCATAATCATTGTAAACAGGATTCCAAGGCCCGCTGCTATTATGGAAAGGCCAAGGCCCATATGGACAAGGTCTATATAAAACAGCCACCCCGGCCTGTATACATATGAATAGGCCATCATAACAGGCAGGCCGAAGATTATAACCATCCACGAACTGTCCAGCAGGGTGTAGGCGGCCCTGACCGAAAACAGATTCTCGAGACTCGAAGGCAAAGAGTGACAGAGTTCCAGGTCTGAAGAGAGGTAAAGGTTTGAGAGGGCAGTAATAATGTTGCTGAATATAAGAAGGCTGAAAAAGGTCAGAAAAACCAACGACAAAAGATGATGGGCAAGAAGATCGCCTATTATCTCAGTTGATTTGAAGTAATTAAGCACCCTGCTGGAGAGCGTAAACATCAGGGACCAGAAACCCAGTCCGACTATGATCATGACAAAGGCCCTCATCTTCAGGCCTGACCCGGACCGGAATATGCTGTTTTTGAGCCCCAGCAGCCTGGGGCTAAGAAGCAGAAAGAGGATTTTCATGTGCAACCCTTACGCCTTCGGTCAGTTTAAGAAACGCCTTTTCAAGACTCCCTTCATCCCCTGCGTTTTCCCTCAGTTTATCGGGGCTTCCTGTCGCTATAATCTTTCCCTCGAGAATAATGGCCACTTCGTCACAGACCTCCTGGGCCACATCCAGGGAGTGTGTGGACATGAAGATAGTCTTTCCCTTTTCAGCCTCATCCCTGAATATATCCTTTACAAGCCTTGCTCCTCTGGGGTCCAGACCGACCATGGGCTCATCCACTATGAGTACATCGGGATCATGCAGAAGTGAACTGCACATGACAAGCCTCTGTTTCATTCCATGGGAGTAGCTCTCGATCAGTTCATCTCCCCAGTGGCTCAGGTCAAAGAGTTCCAGAAGATGATTCACGCGGCTGTTCAGTGAAGATGAATTGTCAAGGCCGTAGAGACCACCGATAAATCTCAAAAATTCAATCCCTGTCAGTTTTTCATACAGAAAGGGCCTGTCAGGAATAAAGCCGCTGCATCTTTTCACTTCTGAAGGCGTTTCGGAAATGTCCATGCCCTTTATTATAATATGTCCACTTGTAGGTTTAAGTATCCCGGCCATCATCCTGATTGTCGTTGTTTTTCCGGCCCCGTTCGGCCCCAGGAATCCGAAGATAATTCCTTTTACGACTTTAAGGCTGACGCTGTCCACGGCTTTGAGACCCTGATACTGCTTGGTCAGTTCTACCAGTTCAATCATATTCAAAATCAACTACCTCCAGCTTCAATTTGCCGAGCACCCTGATTATCTCAACCTGCCTGTCAAGGTTTCCCCTCACGAGTCTTATATGGCTTACATCTGCCGGCATCTGGTTGAGTGTCGGATCAAGGGTAATCCATTCGCCTGTCCAGGCCTCGGTCCAGGCGTGGTAATAGAACCTGTCACGCATGTACACAAGACCCACGCATATTCGGGAAGGGATGCCGGCTGCCCTCAGAAGGGCAGTGAGAAGTGTCGCGTGTTCATTGCAGTCGCCGGTCTTTGTTCGAATAACCTCCAGCGCGCTTGGCACATTCACCACAGGTCTCTTTTCCAGGCTGCGATATACCCATTCCATCATCTTTTTCGCTGCAGATAAAGGTTCCCTGTCTTTACCTGTTATCTCCAATGCCTTCTCAACTATCTCATCTTCATCGCTTTCTATATTTATTTCAGGAATAAGCCATGGCCTGAATTCCATGTCATCCGGATTAAAAGGCAGTGTAAATCCGGCCTTTTCGGGCAGTCTCTCCCTTGTTATCTCTATTATTCCATCTCTGTATCTCTGCCTTATGCCGTCGTTCAGGTCATTCAGGTCTATTTCCAGGTCCTGAACATCCAATATTCTCAGTCTGAGGGATTTAAGCCCCTCAGGGTTGGGGATCTTTTTGTCTACAGAGACAGATGAGATCTCATAAAAATCATCCGCATCCCCGGCTTCCAGATCCATGGGGGCATTTGCGGCGCTCGATTTTATCATGGAGAGCCCCATGAAACCCTCCTCTTTCAGCACTGATCCATCCCTGTCAAGCCAGAAGGAAAGCCTGTTTCCCCACATCTCTGTCTCGACGCGAAAGGCCTCATAGGCCATCCTGTTTATTTTTATCTCTTCCAGCGCTGCTACCCTGAAAACAGCCTCATTCTGCGCCATCATAACAGGATCAAAAAAGGAAATCCTGTGAGTGTCGCCCACCACTATATTCAAGGTCTTGAAAATGTGATCTATTCCGCTGCTTATGACAGGAGGGGCATTCAATTCGATAATATTTTTCCTGGTCCTTCGCCCTCGTCCTGTCTCCATGATCAATCTGTTGCCCTCAATCTTCCCGGAGACGCTGTAATCGATTACACCGGATGTCATCTTAAAAAAGAAATTCTTCAGGATAAAGTTGCTGTCCGTGCCGGCATGCGTGATTACATTCAGTCCCTTTTCAAGGCCCATAAGGTTCATCTTGAGCAATATCTCTTCCTGAATAAGATATCCGCCTTCAAAGGGTTTAATCATGTTTACCGCGTACCCCACCTTTTTATCATTGAGGAATATCTCCTTCCATTCGCGCTGATCGGAAACAATGGATGCATTATCGAAATTTTCGCTTAAGGACGCGGAAGAAGTGTTGTAAAGGATGTGGTTTCTGACCAGGAGCGCCATCATTACAATCCAGAACCCGACAACAGACGCGCCAAGAAGGTGAAATATATATTTCTTTTTAATTTTCCTGATCATAGGAATATCCATATCCATAAAGACCTAAAAGGAGTTTTGAAGAACGGGAATGGTTAATTTTTAAATTCAGGCGCTGCTGTTTATCTTTTTAATCAATTGATAAGCGTTTGATAAAAGGTCTGAATAAGATTCTTCTGAAAGACCGGCGCCTTCAACCACCTTTTGTGCGAATTCACGGGTCATT
>CAZJOB010000319.1:0-4628 GCA_964547435.1 uncultured Desulfatiglans sp.
CAATGCCCTTACAACCCTCAAATCATGGCTGATAAACATGTAGGCAATCTGATGTTTTGCCTGAATATCGCGAAGAAGATCAATGATTTGTGCCTGCACTGATCTGTCCAGGGATGATGTCGGTTCATCCAGGATAATCAGTTTCGGTTTAAGCACCAGCGCGCGTGCCAGGGCAATTCGCTGCCTTTCACCTCCTGAAAATTCATGCGGCAGCCTGTCCTGCATATCTTTTTCCAGCCCAACCTCAGTCAATGCATTGACTATCATCTCCCGGTATTCAGAATTACCCAGTTCTGCCCGGTGAACCTTCAAGCCTTCGCCAATGATTTCGTTGATCTTCATTCGTGGATTTAATGCTCCATAGGGGTCCTGAAAGACAGGCTGCATCTCCTTTCTCAATCGCCGCATGTCCCTTGCTTTAAGTCTATGAGTATCTTTTCCCATAAAAATAATCTTTCCCTCAGAATTCTCCAATCTCAAAAGTGCCATTCCAAGGGTTGTTTTCCCTGAACCTGATTCACCAACAACACCCAGGGTCTGCCCCTGCCGTATTACAGAAGAGACATCTTTTACTGCCCTTACATAATAGGCCGGTTTTTTAAGAATACCCTTCATGACAGGAAAGCTTACTGAAACTTTTTCGCATTCCAGTACATTGGCAGCTTGCGGATTGATATCTGTTGGCAACCCTTTTGGCTCAGCCTCGATCAAATGTCTTGTATAAACATGCCAGGGTCTCAAGAAAATATTACTGGCGGTTCCGGTCTCCACTATTTCACCCTGTTTCATAACAGCAATTCTGTCTGCTATTTTTTCAACAATACCCAGATCATGTGTTATTAAAAGAATCGCCATCCGCTTACGGGCCTGGATTTCTTTCAGAAGCTGAAGTATCTGAGCCTGAATAGCAACATCCAATGCGGTAGTCGGCTCGTCCGCAATCAGAAGATCCGGATCATTTGCCAATGCCATGGCGATCATGACTCGTTGTCGCTCACCCCCGGAAAGATTGTGCGGATAGGCATTTAACCTGGTCTCCGCCTTCGGCAGTCCGGCCATGTGCAATAGTTCAATAGTGCGTTTTCTGGTTTCATTTTTATTTAAAATGCTATGCTGTTCAATTACCTCTTTGACCTGTTTTTCAACAGTATGCAACGGGTTCAGAGAAGCCATGGGTTCCTGAAAGATCATAGAGATGCGGTTTCCTCTGAGGCTGCGTAAAAACGCCTTTGGTTTGCCAAGAAGTTCTGTGCCATCAAAAACAACAGAGCCTTTTATTGCTGTTGCATTATTCGGAAGCAACTGAAGTATTGAAAGTCCGGTCACAGTTTTTCCTGAACCTGATTCCCCCACCAGGGCGAAGATTTCCCCCTTGTCTATTTTCAGGCTTATGTTTTTAACAGCCTCTATTACACCGTTTCTTGCAGAGAATGAGACTGACAGGTTTTTTATATTCAGAAGTTCGGTAGGTTTCATATCTTTTTAGGATCAAATGAGTCCCGGACAGCTTCCCCCATGAAGATAACCAGGACAAGGGTTATTGAAACAGAAAAAAAGCCCGCAATACCAAGCCATGGGGCCTGAATATTTGCTCTTCCCTGAGCTAAAAGTTCCCCCAGCGATGCAGAACCCACGGGCAGTCCAAAGCCAAGAAAATCCAGGATTATAAGCATGGTAACAGCACTGCTGAAGGTAAAGGGTATAAACGTAATTGCTGCTACCATTGCATTTGGCAAAACATGTTTCCTGATAATACCTGTGTTGGATACCCCAAGCGCCCTTGCTGCCTTCACATACTCAAAATTTCTTGTCTTCAGCACCTCGGCTCGCACCACATTCGATAATCCTGCCCATGTAAAGGCCAGCAATATGCCTATCAGCAGCCAGAAACCCGACGAAAGAAAACTGAAAAGGATGATCAATAAAAAAAACATAGGCAGGCCATTCCATATCTCGATTAAACGCTGGAAAAACAAATCTGTCATACCTCCAAAATAGCCTTGTACTGCTCCTGCGGTTATTCCTATTACAGACGAGAAAAAGGTCAGTATCAAAGAAAAGAGTATTGTTGTCCGGAACCCATATATCAAACGGGCCAGTACATCCCTGGCCTGATTGTCTGTACCCAGCAGGTTTTCTCTAGAAGGAGGTGAAGGGACAGGTGCGCCGGGAGTTTTATTAATAGTTTGATAGCTGTATTTTAAAGGCGGCCAGATCATCCATCCGCTGGAGTTTATCTCATTTTGAATAAAGGGATCACGGTAATCTGTCCTGGCAAGAAAACCTCCGAATACGGATTCAGGATAATCAATAAACACTGGAAAATATAACCGGTCTTTATAACTAACAATCAGCGGCTTGTCATTTGAGATAAACTCCGCAGGCAATGTGGCTATCAGGAGAAAAAGAAATATTAACGTGCTGTAATAACCAGGTCTGTTTGCCTTGAATTTTTTCAGGCGTTCATGAAATATCGACGATCTGATAAATCTGGGTTGTTTTTCAATCATCTGATCATCCTCCTCTGGATTCAAAGTCAATGCGGGGATCAATCACGGTATACAGAATATCGCTGATCAACCTTATTAACAGACCCAGAAGGGTGTAGATATAAAGCGTTGCAAAGATTATGGGGTAGTCTCTTTCCAGAATGGCCTGAAATCCCATTAATCCCAGGCCGTCCAGAGAGAAAATAACCTCAATCAGCATAGATCCGGTAAATATGGCCGCGATAAAAGCGGCAGGAAAACCCGAGATCACTATCAGCATAGCATTTCTGAAAACATGCCTGTATAGGACCTCATTTTCGGTTAGCCCCTTTGACCGCGCTGTCACCACATACATTTTATGAATCTCATCCAGAAAGGAGTTTTTTGTAAGCAGGGTCAGGGTGGCAAAGCCTGACATAGTGATACATATTACCGGCAATGTAATATGCCATAAATAGTCGAGAATTTTGGCTGAAAATCCCAGTTCAGCCCAATTTTCTGAAACCAGCCCCCTTATAGGGAATAAATTCCAGTAAGAACCCCCTGCAAAGAGAACTATAAATAATACGGCAAGAATAAATCCCGGAATGGCATAAAAAACATTAACAATAAAACTTGACCAGATATCAAAGCTGGTTCCTTCTTTAACGGCCTTATGTATCCCAAGGGGAATGGAGATGAGATACATAATAAGAGTACTCCAGAGACCCAGACTCAATGATACAGGCAGTTTTTCGGCAATAATGTTTAAAACCTTTTCATTTCGATAATAGCTTTTTCCAAAATCAAAACAGAGGTAATCCCATACCATTTTAAAAAATCGTACATGTGCAGGCCGGTCAAAACCAAACTGGATTTCAAGCTCTTTAATTATTGCAGGATTAAGAGCCTCAGAGCCTCTGTAGGCGCCTTTCGGGCCTCCGGATTGATCTGCTGATCCGCCAATCCCTTTGACACCTGCTGCACTCTTACCGGATGCCCGCGCCATTGGGTCGGAAGACCCGTAGGAATATTTTGCAATTATACGCTCAACAGGTCCGCCCGGTGCAAATTGTATAATGACAAAATTAATGACCAGAATGCCGAACAAAGTTGGTATTAAAAGCAGGAGTCTGCGTATGATGTAAGATGTCATTCTGAATTCCTGATACTGGATGCTGGTTACTGGATGCTTGATTAAGTATGATTAGAAACGGCTATTTAAATAAGGATTTTTATGAAAAACAGGAATTATCTGGATTTTCTGAATTCCGCTACAGCCTTGTCCTTTTCAGGATCAACCCACCAAGTATCCAGAGGTGAGAAAGGCGCCCATTTAGGTTGTGTTTCCGGTATCCCGAAACGGTCCCAATAGGCTATCTGTTCTTTGTTGTCATAGTACAGAGTAATTGAGTAATAATTCCAGAGGAGAACCCTGTCCAAAGCCCTGCATGCCGCGACTTTATCTTCCCTTGTTTTGGCTTCAATTACTTTTTCTATTAAATCATCCACAATAGGATTCTTAATGTACTGCAGGTTAGAACTTTTCGTTGCATCAGCAGCTTCCGAACCCCAATACTGTCGGATCTCTGTTCCGGGTGAAAGTGACTGAGGATACATACCATTAGAAATCATATCCCAATCATGGCTGAATACTCTGGGCCAGAATGTTGTGGAGTCTACTAAGTCCAGTGTTGCATCAATCCCCAATAATTTAAGATTTTCGACAAATGGAGCTAATAGCGGTTCATCAGTAGGATCCTTTAATATAAAATCGATAATAAAAGGTTTACCATCTCTAAACAGTTTGCCGTCAACATTTTCCCATCCGGCTTCTTTAAGTAATTGAGACGCCCTGCTTAGGTTCTTGCGTAGACCTTGTCGGGTTCCCTGCGTGTTTGGAGGTGAAAATTCCTGCGTAAAAACTCTTGGATCCAGTTGATCCCGATAAGGCTCGAGTAATGCTAGTTCTTTTCCTTCAGGAACACCTTGATGGGCCAAATCGGTGTTAACAAAATAGCTGGTGATTCGCTCAAACATACTATAGAAAATATTTTTATTTGTCCATTCCCAGTCAAATGCATGAGCCAGAGCTTCACGAGTTCTTTGATCCCTGAATTGCGGTCGGCGGCCGTTCATTCCAATTCCAAGGAAAAAAAC
>CAZJOB010000320.1:0-4626 GCA_964547435.1 uncultured Desulfatiglans sp.
TTGACAATCCACCAGGCCATTGGGTTTATGTCAAAACCCGTGACATTACAACCTATACGGTTAGCCTCAAGAACTGGTGTTCCTCCACCCATAAAGGGGTCTGCAACGTGGCATCCGGGGAAGCTGTTTGCATGATAAAATGCAGCTTTCAGCGGTTCCTGTGCAAATTCGGATAACAGCAACCCTCGAAACAATGTTCCGGGACGTCTGGCAAACCATTTGTGCACTGCAATCACAGGTCGATAATTTTGCTGAATCTGCTTTTCCCGAAGCGCTAAATCACCGATGAAGGCTATATCAAAATCTTTTTCTATCATTTAATTACCGGTTAATTGTTGAACTGGAGTCTTATAAACGCTTTATATATATTTAGCACAGTTTGGTAAAGGTAAATTGCTGTTTTTTGTTAAAATTACTCGATTATACCGGCTTTGCCTGAATAAAAGTAATATGGACAATCCGGTGCTTGGCACGACATAATTCTGTTTCCGGAACAAAGGCGGTTTTAAATCCCTTCACAACCTCCCTTTACAATAGGGAGGAGAGCGCTCCTCATTTACAATGAGAGACCTATATATAACCTGACAAAAAGAGTAATATCGGCGAATGGAGCCTGCCCCGACATGATCGATGCCGGGGGTATCCAGTGTTTTTAAATACATACTGGATTCCGGATCAAGTCCGGAATGACGGCAAAAAGACTTTTTGAAAGGTCTCAATAGAAAATAGGGAGGATATTTCATCTCATTTGCAATGGGTGTGAAAAGGGGTTGTTATTTATCCTCTTTAACAAAGAGGGTACAGGGGCGACCTAATAACTTGACTGCAACCCCCTCCTCGGATTAATCTGGTGTCTATCTAAATTTTAATGTTTCCGGATGGACTCTAATCTATTTTATGATTTTGACAACAAGGAGTATTCATGTCCTTAATTGAAAAAAACAGACCAATTGATCTTCTCATAGAGAATATCCTTAACACACAATATAACGATCTGAGTAATGAAAATATCTCAAATGCAAAATACCGCATTCTCGACGTTATCGGCTGTGCGATTGGAGGGGCATGGGCACAGGGAAATGAAGAGCTTGCCGGCCTTGTAAAGGACTGGGGGGGAAAGCCGGAAGCCACGATCATGGTTCACGGCGGAAAGGTTCCGGCAATGAACGCTGCCATGGTAAACAGTGTCATGGCCAGGTCCTTTGACTTTGAGGCCCTGGGCCCCCTTGTAGAAGGAAGATCTATCCCTGCACATATAAGCGGAACCACGGTTATAACTGCACTGGCTATGGGAGAACTCCATAAAATAACCGGAAAGGAACTTATAACAGCTCTTCTGGCGGGTGATAATTTTGCCGTTCGCGTACTGGCCGCCGAAGGCTCAACCGGCCTTCCGCCCAGCCTGGACAGCGTGGGAACCCTTAATAGCTTTGGCGCCGCAGCCATTGCCGGCCGTATAATGGGTCTTGACAAACAGCAGATGAAAGACGCCCTGGGGCTTGTACTCAACCAGATGTCCGGAACAATGCAGAATATATGGGACAGGGTCCCTGCCTTTAAACTGATTCAGGGGCTCTCCTCACGAAACGGCATCTTTTCCGCCCAGCTTGCAAGAGCGGGCTGGGCCGGGCCTGAAGACCCTCTTATGGGAAAGAACGGGTATTTTGATCTCTTTACAAAGGGGTGTGCTGATTCGGAAATATTGACCAGGGATCTGGGGAAAAAATACTATCATGATTCCCATTTCAAGCCCCATTCATGCTGTGCAGTAAGTCATGCTGCCATAGACTGCGCCATATCACTCTTTAATAAGCACAGACTGAGTCCCCTTGAAATTAGGGAGATTATCCTGTATGTATCGGCAGCCGGGCTGAAAAGCTTCCTCGCACAGCCCTGGAATCCTGAAAGATACCCTCAACTGGACAATGCCTTCAGCTATAGATACCCTGTTGCAGTAGCTCTGCTCAATGGCGAGGCGACCCCCGCTTATTTTACAAATGAGGCCGCAAGAGACCCGGAAATCACTGCATTGATAAGAAAGATCAGGCTGGAACCCCTTCCCGGTGTTGAGAGGGAACTTCTTTGTGCAAGGCTCGCAGTAATTACAGAGTCCGGGCGAAGATATGAAGAGGAAACCGAATATCCCGAAGGGGAGCCAGTCAACAACCCCCTTTCAGAGAAGAAAATCGTCTCGAAATTCAGGGCAAACGCGGACCTTTCACGTAGAATAAACCCGGAGAAAACTGATAGAATACTATCTATAATTGATAATATAGAGAAGATGATCAATATTAAAGAGTTGTATAAATTGCTGATTTAATTCTATGGTAGTGTCTCTCCATAAATGGCAAAATCATGGATGGAGCGATCAGCAGTCAGCTAACTTTTTGTTATTAATGTATTAAGCTGATAGCATTCATTCAAAAATCTGTATTTATGAATGGACACAAGATATGATTTTAGTTTTTTTAAAAAATTGGTTCAAACCCATGGATTCCGCGATCAAGTCGCGGAATGACAAGGGAGGGGTGCTGGATTCCGCGATCAAGTCGCGGAATGACCATGTTTGTTTTTGGTTATGGAACAATAAGTTGTCATTCTTGCCAATTTTGCAATTAATCTAAAATCTCCTGTTTGTCATTCCGTGACTTGATCACGGAATCCAGTTTTTTTAGATAGTTATAGATTTGAGCTGTCGCTGGAGTGACACGTTTCGGGATTTTTTACGATACCTTAAATTATTTGAATTTGAAAAATGTTAATTTTTTACAAGTGATATCAAATGGAAATCAGAATCACATCTTCAGCGCGGCTTCACATGGGCTTTATGGACCTTACCGGGGATCTGGGCAGGTTATACGGCAGTATCGGCCTGTCCCTGAAGAAACCGGAGACACGGATTTTTGTCACCCAAAGCGATCATCTGATCATAGAGAATGACAGCCACGCAAACAATAGAATCGAAGGGTTTGTCAGATCCTTTGCGGAACATTACCGGATTGACCCAAAGGTAAGAATACGCGTTGAAAGACATATCCCGGAGCATAAGGGCCTGGGATCAGGCTCTCAGATGGCGCTTTCCATAGCCACCGCCCTGGCAAAAATCCTCCGAATCAAGGCTGACACACGCGAACTGGCCATGGTTATGGGCCGGGGTCTTCGTTCCGGCACAGGCATAACCGGTTTTTTAAAGGGCGGGCTGATAATTGATGCCGGAAAAAAGAGAAATAAAGACAACAGCCTTGAACCGGAACCGCCCCTTACAACAGCAAGATTTGCCTTTCCTGAAGACTGGCAATTTGTCCTTGTAATACCTGAAAAGAAGATCGGTCTGTCAGGAGAACAGGAAAAAAAGGCAATGGGTTATGTGAGTCCTTCAAGACGCACATCAGAAGAGATATGCAGGCTGGTTCTGATGCAGATGCTGCCGGCGCTTGCGGATGAAAACATTGAGAAGTTCGGCGATGCAGTCTCCCAAATAGACATCAAGACCGGATCATTTTTCAAGCCTGTTCAGGGAGGAATCTATTCTGAAAAGCTCTCATATGGGATTATTCGGCACATGACATTCTCAGGTGCGGCAGGGGCAGGC
Source organism: uncultured Desulfatiglans sp. (assembly GCA_964547435.1). GTDB lineage: Bacteria > Desulfobacterota > DSM-4660 > Desulfatiglandales > HGW-15 > CAZJOB01. The sequence goes on from CAZJOB010000320.1 coordinate 3,593, forward strand.
CAGAGTTCCTGGGGTCCGGCCATATATGGGCTTGTCCACAAAAACAGCGCTTTAGCGCTCGCTGACAAAATGAAGGATTATCTGGCCAATAAGAAGATTAAAGGAGATGTAATAATCACCGGGGCCCGCAATCTTGGTGCAAGGGTCGAAATAGTGGACCCTGTAAATGGAGATAAGGCATGAAAAAGATATTGATACAGATTGACAGTGACAGAATACCCAGTTCATTTGACAGCATAACCGCGCTCGATGCAGGAGTGGATAATATACTGCCCTATGGCGGTATAGCGCCTGAAGAGACAAGGGACATTGTGTATGGCGCGATGTTTACCCGTGGAGGCAGTGACCTTAAAAACAGCGCACTGTTTATCGGGGGCTCAAATGTCTCTGCCGGTGAAGAAATCTTGAAAGAGGCTGTCAAAAGTTTTTTCGGTTCCACAAGAATATCTGTCATGATGGACAGCAATGGCTGTAACACAACGGCAGCCGCTGCCGTGAGAAAAATAGCCTCCACAGGCGATCTGAACAGGAAAAAAAGTGTGGTTATCGCAGGAACAGGTCCGGTGGGAATAAGGGCGGCATCCCTGCTCGCAAAGGAGGGATCACTCGTGTTCCTTACATCCAGAGACATAAACCGTGCACAAAAGACATGTGATTCGATAAAAGAACACTCCGGCCTCGATGTAACGCCGGCAAAGCTCTCAACGCCCGATGATATGAAAGCAATCCTTCAGGACAGTTACGCGGTCCTTTGCTGCGGGGCAGCCGGCATCAGCCTCCTTCCCGAATCTATATGGAAATCCAATGAAGGCATTAAAGTGCTCGCGGACATTAACGCTGTTCCGCCGCTTGGAATTGAAGGCATCAAATCCCACTGGGATGGAAAAGAGGTTGAAGGCAGGATAATATTCGGCGCCCTGGGTATAGGCGGTTTAAAGATGAAGATTCACAGGGCCTGTCTGATAAGGCTCTTTGAACAAAACGACCTGGTCCTTGACGCAGGGGATATCTATGAAATTGCCAAAACGCTGTAA
>CAZJOB010000321.1:0-4623 GCA_964547435.1 uncultured Desulfatiglans sp.
TATAGATTCCCGCCTTCGCGGGAATGACGCCAGGCGCTATTCTCGGACAGCCTCCCAGGAATATTCCGAATATCTTGTGGGATCCTTTATCCCCGCCTCTATAAATCCCCTTTTCCGGAACAGGCAACTGTCGCATTCGCCGCATGCCAGACCATCAGGAGAAGGGTCATAACAACTGTGAGTTATGCTGTAATCCACTCCAAGCATATTGCCATGCCTTATTATCTCGCCCTTGGTCATCTTTATAAGAGGCGCGTGAATGGTGAAACGGGCTTTGTCTTCAACGCCCGCCTTTGTTGCCAGATTCGCCAGCCTTTCAAAGGCAGTTATATATTCGGGTCTGCAGTCAGGGTATCCGCTGTAGTCTATAGCGTTTACTCCAATAAATATGTCAGAGGCATTCAATACCTCGGCCCAGGCAAGTGCATAGGAAAGGAGTATGGTGTTCCTTGCGGGCACATAAGTGACAGGAATGGCGTTTTCCATCTCTTTTTCCTGTCTGTTCTTGGGTACATCCATCTGATCTGTAAGAGAAGAACCGCCGATTTTGCGCAGATCAGTTTCAAGCACCAGATGTTCCGCCACATTAAAAAAGGCGGCCACCCTTTCGGCGGCCTGCAATTCAAAGACATGGCGCTGTCCGTAATTGAAGGAGAGACTGTACAGTTTATAACCCTCTTTTCGGGCTATAGCCATTACCGTGGTGGAATCCAGTCCCCCGCTTGAAAGGATAACAGCCTTTTTTTGATTGTTCATTATTCGATATCCTTTTTTAATACCTACCAGAATATTCTGCAGATGAATACAGATGCGAGTATCCCTGCCAGATCCGCCATAAGTGCGGCAGGAAGGGCATGTCTCGCATTTTTAATGCCTACAGCACCGAAATACACGGCAAGAACATAAAATGTGGTTTCAGTGGAACCCTGCATTGTGGAAACGAGAAAAGATAGAAAAGAATCGGGTTCATTGCTTACTATCTCGCTCATTACAGCGAAGGCGCCGCTTCCTGACAAAGGTCTGAGAAGGGCTACAGTTAGAGAGTCGGCAGGCATGCCTATCAGTGAGGTCACGGGATCAAGTCCTGCCACAAGCATTTCAAGCGCTCCGCTTTCCCTGAGCATTCCAACTGCCACAAATATTGCCACCATAAAAGGTATTATCCTTACAGCCACATTGAACCCTTCCTTTGCTCCCTCGGTGGCGGTTTCATAAATCTTTACTCCTTTCATATAACCGAAAAGAAGAAACAACGCCATTATTACAGGGATAAGCCATGCTGAAACTGAACGGGTAACTGTGTCCCAGGTAATGGGTTCACTGAACCCTGTTATTCTGTATATCATTCCTCCAAGGAAAACTGCGATAAAAAGAGAAAGGAGAATGATTTTGTTAAGGGAAGGTTTTTCACCTGTGGCCTCATCCTTCTGAAGAACCTTTTCATGAACAGTTTCAACCGGAGAACCGTTTCCCCCTCTTTGCATAAGTTTAACCGATATTATTGCAACAACTGTTGAAACCGTGGTGGCCAGTATTGAGGGAATAAGTATTGCGGCAGGATTGGATGACCCGGCAGCGGCCCTTACGGCTATGACGCCAAGGGGAAGCACTGTTACACTTGAAGTGTTAATCGCCAGGAACAGGCACATGGCATTGGTCGCCCGCCCTTTTTCCGGATTTAGACTGTCAAGCTCGGTCATGGCCTTTATCCCGAACGGGGTTGCAGCATTGCCAAGCCCCAGCATGTTTGCCGCTATATTCATTATCATAGCGCTCATTGCAGAATGATCAGGTGGAACATCCGGAAAAAGTCTTGTCATTAAAGGCCTTACTGCCTTAGCAATCATTCTGAGAGCGCCCGCGGCCTCCATCACCTTCATAATACCGAGCCAGAGGGCCATTGCCCCGATAAGACCGATGGCGAGGGTAACAGCGGCCTTCGCACTGTCAAAGGCCGCACCTGTAATGGCATCCATTCGGCCTGTCCATGAGGCAGCCGCAACAGATGCAAGAATCATCATCAGCCAGATGATATTTATAGGAGAAGGTTTTTCTTTCATGACATTCTATTATCAATGCGGATTCATTATGTCAAATATTGGAAGTGTTGACTCATCTTTTATTTGGCAGTATATAACTTTCTTAAACAAAAAGGGGGTAGTGATATGAGAAAAAAGGTTACAGTTGTGGGGGCCGGAAATGTGGGCGCCACAGCAGCCATGAGACTGGCTGAAAAAGAGCTTGCCGATGTGGTATTAATAGATGTGCTTGAGGGCGTCCCTGCGGGAAAGGCCCTTGATATTACAGAGGCAGCTCCGATTGAAAAGCATGACGCGCATATTGCCGGGTTTACCGGTGACTACAGTATGGCAAAGGATTCCGATATTGTCATTATTACCGCAGGTATAGCGAGAAAACCCGGCATGAGCCGTGACGATCTGCTGACTACCAATATGAAAATCATGAAATCGGTCGTAACAGAGATAGCAAAGGTTGCACCGGATTCAATACTGATAATAGTAAGCAACCCGCTGGACGCCATGTGCCATGTTGCCTATGAAACGAGCGGTTTTTCGAAAGAAAAGGTAATAGGCATGGCAGGCGTTCTTGATTCCGCGCGTTTTCGGGCCTTTATAGCAATGGAACTTAATGTCTCGGCGGAAAATACTCATGCCTTTGTCCTGGGCGGGCACGGAGATACAATGGTTCCGCTTCCCAGATATTCCACAGTGGCCGGCATCCCTATCACCGAGTTGCTGCCCCCTGACAGAATTGAAGCCCTTGTTGACCGAACAAGAAAAGGAGGCGCGGAGATAGTGGGTCTTCTGAAAACAGGAAGCGCCTATTACGCACCCGCCTCGGCCGCGGTTGAGATGGCAGAGGCCATACTGAAAGACAAAAAGAAGATACTTCCATGCGCCGTGTTTCTGGAAGGTGAATACGAAATTAATAACCTGTTTATCGGTGTCCCTGTAAAACTCGGAGAGAATGGGGTTGAAGATATTGTCGAGATAAAGCTGACCGAAGATGAAAGAACCGCTTTACATGCCTCGGCAAAGGCTGTCCAGGGACTTGTTGATGATATGAAGAGGCTGGGCTGATCATGGTGGCATCCGATTTCCCATATGAGGAAATGTTTCAGCCCGAAGATGACACTGCCGAGTACCGCCTCGTCACAAAAAAAAATATAACCGTTTCATATTTTGAGGAAAGGGAGATCATAAAGATCAGACCTGAAGCCCTCAAGCTTCTTGCTGAAGAGGCATTCAGGGATGTTTCGCATCTGCTGAGGAGTTCCCATCTTGAGCAGATGGCCGGCATCCTGAATGATCCGGAGGCGTCTTCAAATGACCGGTATGTGGCCCTTGAGATGTTGAAAAACGCGGTTATATCGGCTGAAGGAATCTTTCCCATGTGCCAGGACACGGGCACTGCAATTGTAATAGCTGAAAAGGGGCAGCAGATCTGGACCGGTTTTTCCGATAAGGAGGCCCTGTCCGAAGGAATATACAATGCCTATAAAAACAACAACCTGCGCTATTCCCAGAACGCCCCTTTGACCACGTATGAAGAAAAAAATACCGGGAGCAATCTTCCTGCACAGATAGATACATATGCCGTTCAGGGAGATTCATATGATTTTCTGTTTATTGCCAAGGGAGGCGGATCTTCAAACAAGACCTTTCTGTATCAGGAGACAAAGGCGGTTCTCAATCCCGATACCCTGATTGATTTTATGACAGACAAGATAAAGGGCCTTGGCACTGCTGCATGTCCGCCATACCATCTCGCAGTTGTGATTGGAGGCACATCTCCGGAAATGACTCTTAAGACAGTTAAACTGGCAAGTGCAGGGTATCTTGACGGCCTTCCGGTTTCAGGGAATGAATCGGGCAGGGCCTTCAGGGACAGGGAACTTGAAGAAAAACTGCTTGCGAGATCAAGGGATCTTGGCCTGGGCGCCCAGTTTGGCGGTAAATACTTCTGCCTGGATACCAGAGTGATAAGGCTTTCAAGGCATGGGGCTTCCTGCCCGATCGGGCTTGGAGTAAGCTGTGTTGCTCACAGGAACATTAAGGCAAAGATAAACAGGGATGGCATATTTCTGGAAAAGCTGGAGACGAATCCCGCCAGGTTTCTTCCCGAGCCGGTCGGGGAGGATAGAGATGCTGTTCATATCGACCTTGACCAGCCAATGTCTGACATTCGTGGTGTATTGACGAGGTATCCTGTGGCCACAAGGCTTATGCTTACCGGGAAAATAGTGGTAGCCAGAGATATCGCCCACGCCAAACTCAAGGAGCGTCTTGACCGGGGTGAAGGACTTCCACAGTATTTTAAGGATCATATAATCTACTATGCGGGGCCGGCAAAGACGCCGGAAGGATATGCCTCCGGTTCATTCGGCCCCACGACCGCGGGAAGAATGGACCCCTATGTGCCCCTGTTTCAGGAACTTGGCGGTTCTATGATAATGCTTGCCAAGGGAAACCGGTCAAAGGCGGTGACAGATTCCTGTAAAAAATATGGCGGATTCTATCTGGGATCAATAGGCGGCGCCGCGGCAAGGCTGGGTAAAGAGTGTATCACAAATGTCGAGACCATTGAATTTCCGGAACTTGG
>CAZJOB010000322.1:0-4588 GCA_964547435.1 uncultured Desulfatiglans sp.
GATATCTAAATGGTGTTTAAGTCTTATCTTTACCCACAAATTCTTATGAGGAGCCAATTTAAAAATGTCATTCTGAGCGAAGCGAAGAATATCTCATGAATCTGCAATTCTGAATGGAGTACTCCGGTATGTGACCGGTAATAAAACAGAGACCCTTCGCTTCCGCTCAGGGTGACAGGCATGGGGCACGGCTGTATAGACTTACCTGACACTTTTCTTAATTAAAACAGGACATTAAATACAATCTCTCGGAGCAGGAATGTGTGTGGGCTTTATCTATCATAAATAATATTCATGTTGAAATCATACCGCAGATAAGGTATAGTTCCCTATGCCTGTACAATACAAATATATTGAATGGAATGAGGGAAATATATGGAAAAATGAGGTTAAACACAATGTAACTGCTGAAGAAATTGAGCAATGTTTTAACAATCCTCCTGCCATAATATATCCTCATAAGAAATATGATGATAGACGTGTTCTGTTAGGCCGAACATTTGGAGGAAGATACCTTTTCATAGTTTATCAACATAAATCAAAAGAAACTGCGCGCCCTATACATGCAAGAGATATGAACGAAAATGAAAGGAGAATATATGAAAAACAGATCAGTTAAAGAGGACCAGGAAGAATACGAACTCTCAGATTTTAATCTTGATAAGCCCGAAGTTATTCAAAAATCAATGCAAATCACACCTATATATGAAGGCAAATTAAGAATGCTTAAAACTTCAGTTTCTCTTCCGGGGTATGTCATTGACGATTTACGTCAGATGGCACGGATTAAAGGTATGTCATCATACCAGGCAGTCTTAAGAGAACTCCTCGCTGAAAAGATCTATGAAGAAAAGCGGCGACTGGACTTGTTTTAAAATCAATGCCACAACCATTGTATCATTTTTTTATCTCTCGCCACGCTATCTCAATCCACTTATGCGCTGCAGGGTAAAAATCATCTCCGCGATACCGATTTTAAGGTCACCGCTGACATCTCCGTTTGCAGAAACACCCGCTGCTTCATCCACCAGTACCTTTGCCGCGAGTATTACATCGCCCAGATCCACGGCGCCGTTCTTGTTCAGGTCGCCGTTAAGGGGCCCAAAGGCAACTATGCCCGCGGATAAATCGGAACGGCCGCCTGTAAAATAGATCGTGCCGCGGCTGTCCACAGTCATTAATTCTTCATCTATTAAGGATACAGGTGGCAGGGCATTTGTCAGGTCAAAATCTACCGGAACAGTGCCGTTTAAAAATCTTAATTTTCTGTGATCATAGGGGCTGGTGTCGGTAATGGTCACCCATGTATTGCTTTCAGGGACATATTTCTGCCCTCCACTGTTCCAGATTCCTCCCTCATCATCCTGAAACACATGATAACTATATCCATTTGAATAGCCTGATTCATCTTCACTGACAAACCTGAACCACTGAGGATCTCCGCCTTCAGGATTCTTTTTCATCAGAGCAAGTCCATACCATGCCATAAACCATACATTGCCCTCATCATCCATGAGCACGCCGTCTACACGGTAATCAGGGAACAGTTCCTCATTTGACGAATCATACCATGTCCAGGCACTGTTTTCCGGATCAAGGTAATAGGCGCCGAATTCCCCATAAAACCACTTGCCATCCTCAGGGTCTACATAAACGCCATAATAGTAGTAATCGGTATATGACATTAAAGGAAGATCAACCCACCTTTCGGAGTTGACATCATAGGCAATGGGTCGAGAGTTTTGAGGTGCAAAATAGACCCTGTTTTTAGAATCCGCTGCTGATCCCTCAAAGCTGAAATTGCCAAAACTGCCGCCTCCTGACTGACGAAACTGCTGCCACGTGCCGTCCGCTTTCAGCCTTGCAATACTGGGAGAATCATTTGAAGGGAACCATACACCACCGCTCAGGTCAGCGGCTATGAAGGTATGCATCAGAGAAGTAAGAGTCGTGCTGTTATCCCGGTATGTGTAATGGGTTACATTCGGTACCCCCCCGCTGAATTGGAGATAATGAACACCCGTTCCGTTTCCTGTTACACCCGATGTCCATGCAGTGATGAACCAGAGCCCTCCTGAAGAGTCAAAGGACATACTCAAAACCTGAGCGCTCTGAAGCCCCAGATTCGCCTGCGTGTAAAGGGTCCACTGTCCGCCGTCGTTCGGCATATATCGCAGGACGGCTCCCTCTCTTCCGGAATACACGCACCCGAACCATACAGAACCATCTTTTCCCGCTGCAATGTCATGCGCCCTGTTACCGAAATCACTGACCAAACCCACTGAATATTTTTCCCACTGCCCGTCAGACGTATAGCAGTAAATGCCATCACCAGCGTAAAAATCAGAGGCAAACCAGATATTGCCAAGGGTATCTTCCATGATTCTGGATACAGGGCCTTTTGGCGCGTTTGGGTCGGTTGAGTATTCATCTTTTACGTATTTTGTGTTGATAAAATTTGTCCCCTTTACCAGTCCTGCTTCCGAGACGACCCAGTAACGTCCCTGACTGTCAATAAGGGCATCCTGAATAAAATAATAATTAGATCCATCATTGACCAGTCGTTCTTCCTCTTCCAACAGGTCATTACCTATCCGCTTGACACTCCGGGCGGCTATGAGCAATACCTCCTGTGACCCATCCGGTTTGTCCAGGAATCTGATTCTGTGAACGCTATCCACGTTTGTCGTATCAATACCCGGCCGAAGCCAGGAGGAATCCGACATGTTAAAGGTCAGCCATGTATGGTCAGGCCTTTCACACTTAACAGTTCGGTCATTGAAAGCATACCAGGTGTTGCCCTCATTATCCCTCGCCGCATGCAGTACAGTGGTTTCCAACTGTTCTATCACCACCGGCGGATTGGATTGCCCTGGAAAGAGATTGTTGCGCGCGTTATTTGTGAGATATTGGAACCCGCCTCCCATCGGTTCGGCGGGGCGGTACCATACACCCTGTGTATCATCAATGTCATTTATAGCTGTAACCCATACTCCTCCTGACGAATCAACCGCCACATTACCCGGTTTATAGGGCACACTGTTTGTGCGAATACGATACCAGCCTTCAGGTTTCAGGTTCTGAGCATATAGTGTTCCGGAAATGCAGATGAAGGCGATAACCATGATAAACAAAAGACTGTTTCTTAGTGTCTGTGGGTTGTAAAATGCTACCTTCCTTAATCGTATGTTCATAGAAATCTCCTTGATCTAAAAAATTCTGATCATCCTTGTTTTCCTTGCGCCTCTTGTCTCGCCATAGTCCCGGTCAACCGGGACGAAGGCGGATGCACCCTGTGTCATAATCCAAACATCCCTTCACATTACTGCCTGAAATTTGTTTTTGTACAAGCATGATATTTTTTCATGATTCAGTCAAAACAGTCAATCGGCAAATTTTGATGAAATATAAATAACATTGACACAATGGCCTCCTTTTTCTATACTCATTTTCTGATTATTCTTGTTTTTCTAACAAGTTGCCGGTTAAAGAACCTTTGCGCCATATTACATGGGAATTAAAATCCTTTTTCTAAAAAGGCCGCCTCAAATGGAATACAAAATTACCAAACCAGCCCTTTCTCGCAAAAAAGATTTTTATCCTTTTTATAAAATTATCATAACTGTCTCAGGCCTGTTTTTTCTTCTCGCAATGCCCTTTATATCCTCGGCGGAAGAACCCTTTTTTTCCATATCCCTTGGCTTCAGCGATAAAGAGACCTCAGCCGGAAAACAGGTGGATGAACTTCTAAAAGCCGGGCATAACGCCTTTTACCGTGAGGAGACCGGAGAACAGGGCAATACAATCTACAGGATATACATAGAAAAATATTCGCTGAAGGAGGATGCGGAAAGTGAGGCAAGGGTGTTGAAGGAGCTGGACCTGATATCAGACTATACAGTGAGAGAGGTAAGAGAAAAACCTGTTGCAGATATTAAGGTAGAAGAAACTCAACCTGCCTTAAATGAAACCGTTGAAGCTGTTCCGAAAGAACCGCAGCCTGTAAAAACTGAGATTATTAAACCTGAACCTGAAAAAGAAGAAAAGAGGGAAGTGAAAGAACGAAGAAAGATCGAGACTCCCGTGCCGAAAACAGAACCGGAGGAAATAAAAGGGGTTTTAATGAGAGTCGGTTCTTTCAGGGAAAAGGAAAATATGGACGCTCTTCTGAAGACACTGATTGACTCAGGATATAACGCCTTTTACAGATATGAAGACGCCGGGAAAAGGGGAAACTATTACAGGCTCTATATCGGCGGCTATGAAACAGAAAAGGCGGCAAAAGAGGAGGCAAAAAAATTAAAGGAATCCGGGGTTATTTCGGATTACATTATCAATCCGGTCATTATGAAAGAGCAGACAGCCCCTTCTGAAAACGAAACTGCCGCCAACGGGCTGATCTCTCTGCATGTCAGTTCTTACACAGATGAAAAAAGCGCCCGGGATGAGGTTGAGAACCTGAATAAACAGGGATTAACTGCATTTTTTTTAAAAATCACACTTTGAGAAAATGTAACCTGTCCGTCACCAACAATAGCAGTTTTTCCGTTTTTTTTAATAGCGCAAATGGTAGTCCCTTTAAGTTGTT
>CAZJOB010000323.1:0-4583 GCA_964547435.1 uncultured Desulfatiglans sp.
GGTGACATGCATCGGGCACGGCTGTAGATACTTGCCTGGTAAATTTCTCAATTAAAACAGGACAATAATACTTTGAGAAATTCGGAGTGCCCCGATTTTTTACAGGCACTTATAGATTCCCACCCCCGTATCAAGTAAGAGGCAGGCTACAATCGCGGGAATGACGTTTTGGACTTCCAAGGAAGTCAAAAGCAGCTTGGTTTCGCATAGGTCTCCGCAAAGAGGTATAAAACAGCTTTTTACGAGATCAACAAATTTAATTCACTTTCAGTTACCCGGTTTACATTTATTAAAAACAGAAGGGATTTCAGTCAATAAAAATTGACAACGCTTTTTAAATAGCATATTTTTTGCACTATTCTAACATACAGGAAAGAAGGTTTTTGTGAAAACTTTTGCGGCAATTGTTTCATAGTCGTTAAATTTGAATAAACAGGGTCAATCATTATCGGGCCATTTTATGAGATGATGATCAAATTCCGAATGTTCAGGGAGAACACTATTCCGGACCTGATCTGATCATTGATGTTGGCCAGGGATTCTGTTTTCATATTCGCTGCCGCGTCTATTTTTAAAATAAACCTTTACTGCTGTTTTTAACAGTTTCATTTATGAATATAGAGGTCGCTAACGTGTGCAGCGTTTGCGGCCTTTTTAATTAAATGGAGGAAGAAATGGAACTGAAGGAAATAGGATGGAACGAGTTTTTTGGGGAACAATTCAAGATGTTGGCTATGGACGATTTGGCCGCCGCAAGGATATCCAGGACTCATGGGACGAAATATTTTGTCTGCTGTGAAAAGGGTGAATTGCCTGCCGAGTTGTCAGGACGTTTTCAGTTTAATGCGAAAACTTCCCTCGATTATCCTGTGACAGGCGACTGGGTGGCGATCAGGTGTCCTGATGGAGATGGGCCGGCAATAATTCATCATCTTTTTAAACGAAAAAGCGTTTTTTTAAGAAAGGCGGTGGATATGAGTTCGGATAGTCAACTCATGCTTGCCAATGTTGATACTGTCTTTATCACATGCGGACTGGACAGGGATTTTAATCTCAGGAGAATAGAGCGTTATCTGGCAATGGTATGGGAAAGCGGCGCTGAACCGGTTATTCTTCTGAACAAGGCGGATATATGTTCTGAAACAGATTCATGTATACAGAAGGTTGAATCGGTTGCGATGGGGGTGCAGGTTTATGCGGTCAGCGCGGTAAATAATAAGGGTTTTGAAATGCTTTCGCGCCATATACAACAGGGAAGAACGATTGCATTTCTTGGATCATCAGGCGTGGGAAAATCCACAATCATAAACCGGATTATAGGGTTTGACAGGCAGAGAACAAACACACTAAGAGAGAAGGATCAGAAAGGAAGACATACGACAACCAGTAGAGAAATGATTCTTATCCCTGAAAGAGGAATCCTGATTGACACTCCGGGGATGAAAGAACTGCAACCATACGCGGATGAAAATGAGATAACAGGTATTTTTAAGGATATTGAAAACCTTTCATCCATGTGCAGGTTCAGAGATTGCAGACATGAGCAGGAACCGGGTTGTGCGGTCCGGGAGGCAATTGAAAAAGGGTTGATCGATAATGACCGGTATGAAAACTACATAAGGCTGAAAAAGGAGGCAAAATATCTTTCAGAAAAACGCGATGTAAAGGCGCAGCTCCTTGAGAAGGCAAAATGGAAGAATATATGTAAAATGCAAAAGAGGATAAAAACAAAAGGATCGCCATTTTAAAAGCCTTTGTTTGTAATCGGGTGCTTGAGTAATTTGAGACCTAAAAACATCTTGACAAATAATCCGGAGAGTTTAAACCTTGACATTAACTCTAATTCTACTGGTAATGTAATGTTGTCTCAGGTTGAGTCACTTATAGTTTAAGGAACTCACCGCAGAAATCATCATCAAGGTATAAGTATGAGAGATAAAGCGCTAACCTATCTGAAAACAGCATTAAACAATCCAAATGCCTCTTTTCATGATGGCCAGTGGGAAAGCATAGAACATCTGCTTAATAGAAAACGTGTACTGGTTGTTCAACGAACCGGCTGGGGAAAAAGCATGGTCTATTTTCTCGCCACAAAATTATTGCGCGAGCAGGGCGCCGGGCCGACGCTTTTAATTTCTCCCCTGCTGTCTCTAATGAGAAATCAACTGGAAGCCGCTCAAAGAATTCGTGTCCTGGACGTTATTCCATCAAATATCCCTGTCCTGGCAACAATGGCTACTGCGAATGATCGGGTGGTTAATGATGTTGAATCACAATTGGGAGATAAAATAATCCTTCAGAGAGGTCCATTGGTCAGAAAAAGCCTGAAGCTCCAGAATATAGACATGCCCAGTCCCTCAGCGAGACTGGCATGGTTAGCTAAAACAATCCCATTTCTACCCGGTAGCGGGATCGTTTATACCCTGACGCAAAGGGATGCTGAAAGGGTTACTGAATGGCTCAGGTTAAACAACATTAACGCTGAAGCCTATCACGCAAACATTGCAAACCGTGAAAACAGCAGCCTTTTCTTCTTACCGGATAAATCAGGAATACATTGATAGTATCATCGATATACGAAAACATGAACAACAGGAGATGCATGATTATATGCATCATAAAGACTGCTTAATGGCCTTTTTGCAGTCAGCGCTTGATGATCCGTCTTCAAAAAGCTGCGGAAAATGTATTAATTGCCGGCAGGATCTTTTGCTGGATGATTCTTATGATGATGATCTGGCAAACCAGGCCGGTGTATTCCTGCGCAGGAGCTATCAGATACTGGAACCCAGAAAGCAATGGCCGGCATATAATCCGCTTCCCACATATGGTTTTTCAGGAAAAATCAGCAAAGATCTAAATGCTTCGGAAGGCAGGGCCTTATGTTTATGGCGTGATGCCGGCTGGGGGCAGCTTGTTTACAAAGGTAAATATGAGGATAATCGTTTTAGTGATGATCTTGTAGCAGCCTGCGCGGATATGCTCAGTGTATGGAAACCGGAACCCATGCCGAAGTGGATTACCTGTATTCTATCGAAAAACATTCCGGATTTAGTCCCTGATTTTGCCAAACGTCTTGCTGAAAGGCTCAATATTAAATTTATTGAAACTCTTGAAAAAGTGAAGGACAACCAACAACAAAAATTTATGGAAAACAGTTTTCAGCAGGCAAATAATCTGGATGGTGCATTTAAACTAAGGATAAAATCTGGAAACTACTCACCATGTCTTTTAATTGATGATATGGTTGACTCTCGCTGGACCCTTACTGTAGCATCAGCATTGTTGCGTCAGGCAGGTTGTCTGGCTGTTCACCCAATGGCATTAGCCTTAAATTCGCCAGGAACGGATTAAAATGAATAATTATTTGATCAGAGTGGTGAAGACTTTACCAGGCAGGTTGCAGAACTATGCGCAGCAAACCGAATGCCGGTAGTGTCCGGCGGGGCGAGGGGTGTGGACCAGACAGCAATTGGAGCAGTCCTTGAAGCCGGGGGAACAGCCATAGGGATACTTGCTGAAAATTTATTAAGGAAAAGTGTGGAACGTAACGCACGCCATGCTATATCTGATGGCCGGTTGTTATTGATTTCGCCCTATCATCCGAATGTCAGGTTTACAATTGGCACGGCTATGGGGCGCAATAAACTCATTTATGCTATGGCCGATTATGGACTGGTTGTGAGTGCTGACTATAAAAAGGGCGGTACATGGGCCGGCGCCGAAGAGGAGCTGAAGCGGGAGAATTATCGTCCTGTTTTTGTCAGGATCGGAGACCCTATTCCAAAGGGAAACACCAAACTGCTTGATATTGGGGCTATTGCATGGCCGGAATCAATTGAACAGGATAATCTGGAGCAGCAGCTTTTGAAATTAGCAATGTCATTAGATCTTCTGAAAAGCAGATCATCACAGGGCACATGGTTGCCGCGGTTAAAATATTTGGATTAGCCTGATCATTACGCTGATCTTTTTGGGATATTCCACATGGGAGGGTGGATGTCTATTATAAGGATAATACAGAGTGCTGAATATTTTTATTGATGCAGATGCGTGCCCGGTAAAGCAGGAAGTTTATCGTGTGGCGGGCAGGTTTAAACTGAATAGTATTGTTGTATCCAACAAGCATATCAGTGTTCCGGATAATCCCCTGATCAGGGCCGTTATTGTTGAAGACAATCCCGATGCCGCTGATGACTGGATTGTTGAAAACGCTTCACTGAATGATATTGTAATAACCGCGGATATTCTGCTCGCGAGCCGCTGTATAAAGAAAGGGGCGGGCGTGATCAGCCCTGCAGGCAGGCGGTTCACTGAAGACAATATCGGGCAGATAGTCGCAGGCAGGAATCTGATGGCGGATCTCAGGGAAGCAGGGGAGGTAACCGGCGGGCCGGCGCCATTCAGGAAACAGGACAGATCCAATTTCCTGCACAAGCTGGATGAGTTGATACATTCGATACTTCGTGAAAATAAACTCTCGCCCGTTCGCGTTGCTCACTAGAGACACAGAGTACACAGAGAAAGGATTTGGCTCCTCATAAGAATTTGTGGGTAAAGATAAGACTTAAATACCCTCTAGG
>CAZJOB010000324.1:0-4576 GCA_964547435.1 uncultured Desulfatiglans sp.
AAGCAGAAGGCAAAAAAGGCCATAAGAGAGATAGCAAAACAGCTTGTGGAGATATACGCCCTGCGCAAGTATAGAACAGGCTTTGCCTTTTCCAGGCCGGACAATTATTACAGGGAATTCGAGGCCACCTTTGAACACGAGGAGACACAGGATCAGATAAAGGCCATCGATGATGTGCTTTCGGACATGGAATCCGAAAGACCCATGGACAGACTCATATGCGGCGACGTTGGATTCGGCAAGACCGAGGTTGCCATTCGCGCTGCCTTCAAGGCCATTTCCGACGGCAAACAGGCCGCAATGCTCGTGCCCACAACTGTCCTGGCAGAGCAGCACTATGAGACCATCAAAAAGAGAATGGAGTCTTACGGCATAAGGGTGGAGGTATTGAGCCGCTTCAGGGATCGAAAGGAACAGAGGGAGATAGTAGCAAAGGTGCGAACAGGCATGGTGGATTTTCTCATCGGCACGCACAGAATACTGTCAAAGGATATGGGTTTCAAGGATCTTGGAATTCTTATCATCGACGAGGAACAGCGGTTCGGCGTAAAGCAGAAGGAGCGCCTCAAGGATTTCAGGGCGCTGGTGGATGTCCTGGCCCTCACGGCCACACCCATTCCCCGCACACTTCATCTTTCCCTCATGGGTGTGAGGGACCTGAGCATTATAGAAACGCCGCCTGAAGACCGGCTGGCTATTCAGACATCCCTTTCCCCCTATGATGAAAACATAATAAAGGACGCCATAGAAAAAGAGATAGAGAGAAAAGGGCAGGTGTTCTTTGTCCACAACCGTGTGCAGTCCATTCAGAGTGTGGCCGGCGCACTGATGAAGCTTGTTCCTAAGGCCAGATTCGCAGTGGCGCACGGCCAGATGAAGGCACATGACCTGGAAAAGACCATGATGCGTTTTCTTAATAAGGAGATAGATGTCCTGGTATGCACGACCATTATAGAATCAGGTCTCGACATACCATCCGCGAATACGATTATCATAAACCAGATAGAGCGCTTCGGGCTTTCTCAGATATACCAGTTGAGAGGAAGGGTCGGAAGGTCGTCTGAAAACGCCTATGCCTACCTGCTTCTTTCCAAAAACGCGCGAATGACAAGGGAGGCGGAAAAGAGGCTAAAGGCCCTGATGGACTTTTCGCAGCTCGGAGCGGGAATCAATCTGGCCATGCATGACCTGAAGATAAGGGGCGGAGGCAATATACTCGGTTTCAGCCAGTCGGGTCACATCGCCTCGATAGGCTACGAACTCTACCTCAAGCTCACGGAACAGGCCATTGCGGAACTGAAGGGAGAGGAATGGCACGAGGAGGTCAACCCTGAGATCAACGTGGATATTTCAGCCTATCTTCCCGAAGAGTATGTGTCCGACACAGATGTGAGGCTCAATATATACAGAAGGCTTTCGGCCATGAAAGATGCGCCTGATCTCAGAAAGATGACAGATGAGATTATTGATCGTTTCGGGCCGCCGCCTTTAGAGGTCGCAAACCTCTTAAAGATTATGGATGCAAGGCTTCTTATGAAGAACAGGGGCATAGGCAGGCTGGACGCAAAGACCGGTTACCTTTTGTTCACATTCTCACCGGGAACAAAGATCGACACAGACAGGCTCATAAAGTTCATAGAAAAAAACAGACCCTTCTTCAGCATGCTCCCCGATTCCAGGCTGCGAATGAGAATAAGAGAGGATACGCCGCTTGAGTCACTTGAGAAGGCGATTGATGTTATAGGAAAATTTGATTTTTATTGATTTACCCCTTGTTTGCCAGGATCAGCGTTCATCAGAAAACAGATTCGGATATCTGGTAGGGGTGGGCCTTGCGTCCGCCCGATCATCCAGGCGCAAAACCGGTTGCACCTGGAAACCAAAGAGGCCCCGGCGTTCTTCATTTCATGACTGAAGGGCCGTTGCGTTATGCCGAAAGAACAGCCTGTCAGGCGTGCAGAAGGTTATCATTTGACCGGAGGACTGGTTGTTTATGGTAAAGGATAGAATCAGTGCGCTGCATGCCCTTACATCGAGTTACATGTATTCAGGCCTCACCGAAACAAGTCCGGTCATTCCAGAAGAACCCCGGACCCTCTTTTGTGCTTAATGATCTTCGAAAAAAAATATCCAATAAATCGTAGGGGCAGACCTATGTGTCTGCCCGTTTCGGGACTGGAAGGCTGTGCGAGACCAGCTCCGGGCGTCATTCCCGCGAAGGCGGGAATCCAGTTTTTCAGACACTTATGGGTTCCCGCGGGAATGACCAAAAGATAAAACAAATGCATTCTCGGACAGCCTCCAGGTTCGACCACAGTTATCAGTAACAAAACATTGTCCCATTTATGTCTTACACACCTCTTACCTGATTTTTCTCAGCTAACTTTTTGATATTATTAAATATCTTATTTTATCCATAAAAATGATCAAATTTTGTTTGACATTTGCGATAAACCACTTTATATTGCAAACTACTTTATAACCACAAAGGAGATCATAAAATGAAAACCATAGACAATGAACAGATTGAAAGGACTCTTGAAGATATCGCCTTCATGAAAGAGGTTATTAATTTCGATTATTCGATAATCCGACAGATTTTTGCTTTTGCCCATTACAGGCGGCTATCATTGCTCTTCGGAATAAGTATTATCGGCTTTTCAATGCTGTTTTATTTCCTCATGGACTATTATGGCAACTATGAAGCCATACCCGCTGGGTTGAAATGGATTATTTATATAGCCATAGCAATAGACGCCGCTATTTTACAGATCATGAAGATACGACTTTTTTCAGGTTTATTAAAAAAAACAGACCAAAACTTTACATTGAGCAATTGCTTAAAAAAAAGTTTTTCCGACCCAGCTATACATATTTTATTACCCACGATATTTCTTCCATTTTTCTTGATCGTGTTTTTTATTATTGAAGGTATCCCCTATTATATTATCCCTACTTTATCTTTCTGGTGCGGATTGTGGGGGGTCCTTATTGGAACTGGTTTAAAACATTATCTGATCTGGGGATACTGGTACCTTGCCATGGGAATATACTGGCTCATTTTCACCTCAATACCGGTTCCAATTGTCATTACAATAACAT
Organism: uncultured Desulfatiglans sp.; assembly: GCA_964547435.1. GTDB lineage: Bacteria > Desulfobacterota > DSM-4660 > Desulfatiglandales > HGW-15 > CAZJOB01. Next base: position 3,103 of record CAZJOB010000324.1, read on the forward strand.
TCGGAGTCAGTTCCATTATAATGGCATTGATAGGATATCTAGATCAAAAATCAAAAAAGGTGGAATAAAGAAAGTGCCAGAACTCAATAAAATAATCCACGAACGTTCCCGGCTGCTGATCCTTACACATCTGGCCGCCTACAGGGATACAGAGGTCAGTTTCAATGACATCCGCAGAAAATTGAATCTCACGCCTGGAAATTTGTCCATCCAGTTAAAGAACCTGAGTGAAGCGGAATATATAAATATCAGTAAAAGTTTCAGAAATAATAAACCCCATACTGCCGTTTCCATTACCACGAAAGGTATAAAGGCGCTTAATGATTACCTTGAGGAAATGGAAAACTTGATTAAAGGACTGAGGGAGTGAGAAAGAAATGGATGATCTGAAAAAACGTGTAAATGAACTCGAAAGATCAAATGAAATAAATGTTGCAGCCAATTAGGAGAGTAGCTGATGAAAATAATTTTAACATCAATAGGAACACGAGGAGATATTGAACCTTTTCTGGCAATTGGGGAAATTCTAAAAGAAAAAGGACATCAGGTTATCTGTGCATTTTCGGAACGATATAGAGAACTGACTGAAAGCTGTAACCTGGAATTCGCTTCTTTGGGGAAAAAAGGTGATGATTTACTTGAAAGCGATGCAGCAAGAACATTGTTGGGAGGGTCGGGAATTAAGCGATTCTTTGCTCTAATTAATCTTTTCAAACTTGCGAGTAATGAAAAAGGCGCTATTAAAGAAAAAGACCTTGAATTATGTGCGCTTGTTAAACAGGAAAGACCGGATAGAATAGTTTATCATTTGAAAAGTTATTATCCGGTAATATGGGAATGTAAAAACAGAGGAAAAACAATTTTAGTAAGCCCTTTCCCATATTTGCATTATGTAAAAGGACATTCATTATTTTTTGGTAAAAATTATGGAGATTTTATAAATAAACTTTCATATAAACTTTGGGATTTTGGAGCAGTTACGGCCGCTATTTTTGTTAAAAAGATGCTGCGAATAAACGATAAAGTTTCACCAAAGCAACTAATAAACATAATTCACAATAGAAAATTTATTTATGCAATTTCGCCAGGTTTATTCCCGCTATCAGGTCACTGGGAAAGTAATGTTAAAATCTTAGGACATCAGGAATTAAAGAGAAAAACAGATTGGAAACCCGAAAAAAAACTAACTGATTTCATTGAAAAACATGAAAAAATATTGTTCATCACTTTCGGTTCAATGGTTAATCCTGAGCCTGAATTAAAAACTAAAATAATCCTTGAAATTCTCGAACGAAATAAAATACCGGCTGTCATCAACACAGCAGTTGGCGGTTTAATTAAACCCGATAATTTCAATTCGGAATTGATCTATTTTGTATCGCAAATTCCTTATGATTGGATTTTTCCAAAAGTGTATGCAGTTATTCATCACGGCGGTTCCGGAACAACCCATTTAGCAATAAAATATGGTTGT
>CAZJOB010000325.1:0-4574 GCA_964547435.1 uncultured Desulfatiglans sp.
AACACAACACGGGTTGCAAAGAGTAAACCGATTAAGGCGTTGAGGGATGAATAAAAGAAAGGTTCTTCCGCCGTCGCTCGAAGCTATGGCGCGATAAAATGGTGCGACAGTGTTGCAGGGTACAAGGTTCAAGGTAAAAACAAATTCAAAACCTTTGAACAATAAACACTGAACCCTTAAACATATAAAATTCTTCACCCCTACAATTATTAAAGCGAGTTGTTTCAGGTCATGGTTTGAGGAGTTTGATGCCTTACAATGGGATCGGCAGTTCGAGGAAGATGCATTGTCAGGCAAACTTGATGCAATGGCTAATGAAGCCATGGCTGAATACAGGAAAGGCAATTGTGAAGAGCTATGAAGCATGATCGAATGATTCAAAAATACCTTTGATTATACAAAATGGCTTTAATAACTCCATTTTACATAGTTTTTTGGACGCACTAAGTGAAAGAGGATCAGATATACGCATCCTGCCAGAGTTCTTCCAGAAAATCTTTCCAGGGCTTAATATGGATGCTGTTAGTTATTCTGGGGACATCCTCAAGGGAAACAATAATATAGTTTTTAAGCATACCTTCTTCTTTCAAGGCGCGTAATCCCTTTTGATCATGATCAGTAACATTTTTCTTTGCTTTGACTTCAATGGCGGTTGTCCCATTCAATATGAAGTCTACTTCAAAACCGGATTTTGTCCTCCAGTAATGTAGATCCATACCACCTTTGTAATCACAATAGGCCTTTATCTCATGGTATAAATAGGCCTCAAATGCCTCACCGAATTCCGGTGATCCCTCTTTCAGACCTTTTCTGTTTTGTAGAAAACGCACAACCCCAATATCGAAAAAGTAAAATTTTGATGTGGAAACAGTTTTTCGCTTTGTGAATTCATTCCAGGCAGGCAGGTCATCCCCGATCAATGTATCTCGTAAGATCTGAAAATATTCCTGCACAGTTGATTTGGGAACCTCAGCATCACGGCTGATATTTGCATAGTTGATCATTTGCCCGTTGCAAAGACCCGCAATAGTTAAAAACCTGCTGAACGCCGGAACATTCCGGACAATCGCCTCCGCAGCAATCTCTTCCTTAAGATAATTGCCAGTATAGGCTTCAAGATCCTCATAGGGTGCGTCTGAAAAATAGATAGATGGAATGAGGCCGATGTCAAGAGACTTAAGTAAATCAAATGCATTTTTCAACTCCTGATAACTAAAGGGATGCATTATTCTGGTTCTGGCCCTTCCGCCGAGCAGATTGACACCTCCTCTTCTTAATTTACGGGCACTTGACCCCGTAAGAAGAAAATGGATATTTTTTTCTTCAATCAAATTATGAATTTCATCGAGCAATTGCGGAAGCTTCTGGACTTCATCAATGATGACAATTCTGTCTTTATCAGTTATCTCCTCCCTAAGCCGTTGTGGGGAACGGTTGAGTTTGAGATAAACATCTGTCTTCAGCAGATTATAATACCTATAGGACCCCAGGGTGTTTGAAATGATTGACGTCTTGCCGGTCTGTCGTGGCCCGAAAAGGAAACAGGATTTTTTTTTGAGAATTGATAAAAGGTCAAGATTTCTTTTAATAAACATAATCTGCTCCGATGTAATTAATGAGTCTCCTTTTATGAAAAATCGATATCAAGTTCTTGTATCAATATGTCAATAAAGATCTTTTTAATATAATCGACATACATATTGGTGATTGTCATGATAATTGCCAATGTATATGTCTAAAAGTTCAAAGTCAAGTTCCCAATTTCTTCTCGTCACCTTTTTGCACAAACGTACAAATATTACCAAAAAGGATGATCCCCATTTATTTAGCTTCAGGTTCGATTGCATTAGTTTTTGCATGGTTGATAGTTGCAGGTAGTACGGCAAGGGTTGCAAAGAGTAAACCGATTAATTCATTGAGGGATGAATAAAAGAAAGGTTCATCTGCCGTCGTCACGCTACAGCGTGACTATGGCGCGACAAGTGGCGCAAGGTGCAAGGTTTAAGGTTCAGGGTTAATAAAAAAAGCTGTCCAGGATTGCGGATGTAGACCCCTCATCCCTGTGGGTGGATACCCGCAATTTTTTCTCTTAATAAGCTGAAGCGATCTCGAACATAGAAATCCCTGATATTGCTTTCAAGTATTGAACCCAGCTTAACCTTATAATCGGCATCCTTTAGCCCTGAAAGCTTTTTATGCAAGGCTAGAAGTCGCTCTTTATCATTAAGAGGCAAGTCTATTCCCTTTCGCAGCAGGAATTCCATATCAAAGCAATCCCTAATTTCACCACGATCAATAAATGCCCTGATCTTATTTTCCATGGTTTGTTCCAGGGTATGTGCTTTGAGAAACACCTGTTTTGTACTGAATTTTGAAAATGCGATCTTCTCCTGGTAATCACACTCTTCCATCTTTCGCCTTATTTCAATTTTCAGCCGCCTGGGATATTTTGAGGAACGCAATTCCAGAAGCAGTGTAAAATGTTTTTTCTGTTTATCCGTGATCTCGAAGTCTTTTTTAAAGGCCATAGAAATTTTATCAAAATATTCATCCTGCGGAATTTCCTTTATGAACCAGAAATCCAGGTCAACAGAGTATCTATTCAGTTCGTGACAGAGTCTCAGCATTGATCCGCCGCCAAAAACAAGAGGATCAAGCAGCCTGCTGCTGTTCATCCTGTCAAGCGCTTCGACTTCGAATATCTCATGTCTTTTTAATATATCCATCTTTTTCCAACCGCTTTTTTACGTTTAATGGGAACCTGTCGCATATGTTAACAATCTCATTCCAGTTTATCTTTTCCCGATCTATTGCCGCAATGTCAAAGGCGTAACGCCCCAGTGAAGTCAGATATATCGCATCCATAAAGGCCTTTTCAGGAGTTGCTATGAAAAAATTCTTTTCTTTAATAAATCCAAAATATAAATTTCCCTTTATCTTATTGTATCTAAAGGTTCTTTCATCAATATTTGTCTCCCTGGTCCTTCTGATGGCGATGGATTCAAAATAATCCTGCTGCACCTGCGTTGTTATTTCATAATATGCCAAAGCTGTTGTGAGAGAGATATATGAAGGGGTCTGTACCAGGTTGGCTATCATGAACATGTCTTCGATTGATGCATTTTTCCAGAATTCGGGCAGGGTATACATGTTTTTTTTTATTCGTATAAGAAAACCCTGCCTGACATATCGGCTGGCGCTGACTTTTGCAGAATTCAGGCGAACCCCAAGGACTTTTGCCAAATCCTGAAGGCCAAAATATTTTTTCCCTATATTTTTCAGTTCATTTACTCGCATCAAATATACATAGTTAACAATAATGTTAATTATCTATGCTTTAAATGCCTTTTTGTCAAACGAAAAATATAATCCATTCGCGGGAATGACACCCTGAGCTATTCTCAGAAAGCCTCCTGGGATTGTCAACTGGGTAAGGCTTGACACTGATCTTACGAAAATAAAAAGGGGCAGCCTTTATTTTTTCCGTGAAATACACTGCTGCCCCTTTATATGTTTTGCTATTCTGTTTTATCCTGATTTTTCGGGAAGTTGTCACATACTCCGTCCCCGTCCTTGTCCACATAATTGGGGCCCAGTTTGCTTTCATTGCCTGTGGTGCCTTTTGCTCTGAAACGGTACCCGCTGCCACCGCCCTTACGCATCCCCGGATTGTCGCATATTCCGTCGCCATCTTTGTCCACGAAGTTCATTCCCTGTCCTGTTTCTGAAGCGACTGCTCCATTACCTGCGCCCCGTCCATAACCTCTGCCCCTGTTCTGCGCGTAGGTCCATGACCCAATAGCCAGTAAACAGACTGTAACCAGAATAATTGTTGTTATATGTTTCATGATATATCTCCTTTTTATTAATTGTCGTTAAATTTATCCGGGTCATTTTGGAAATCAGCGCTGTTCTCCCTTTTATCATTGCCGGTATTCATATAGTAATACGCGGCTGACTCCATTTTTCTTTCATTTTTTTTTGCTCCCCATAAGAATATGTGGGTAGAAATGTGAATCAATATTCAAAAATATAGGTTTTTGTTTGTCATTCTGAGCGAAGCGAAGAATCTCTATAATGAATAAGTGGGCACTGGATGGCGTGATTTGGCATGCGTTTTGTCATAAAATAGAGACCCTTCGCTTCGCTCAGGGTGACAGGCGTGGGCATAGTTGCAAATATCTTGCATGATAATTTTCTAAATAGTGTCCATCCAGAAACGGCAATATCCTGGATGCAGGAAACAAATCAGTTATTCGAATTCAATGCCCGGGATTTTTTACCGCGAAGGGGTTCCTGCTTTTTCCCTGTGTTTTTTCTTTTTCCGGTCCAGGGACGAATCTCTTTTGCCCTGAATGTATCCCTGCCTGTTCTGGTCCCTATAATCTTTATTTCAAGACCTGGGGCAGGAGACAGCCTTCCGCGCCACAGGGCACCTTCTGTAAAAATTTTCCACCTGTTTCCTTGCAGGTCCTCAACCTGAAGAACATTCTCTTCCTCAATGCCGGTAATCCGGCCGGCAAGAAGCCCTTTATCCGGTGCTGTCCAGATAACCAGTCTGTGTGAATCACTTC
>CAZJOB010000326.1:0-4573 GCA_964547435.1 uncultured Desulfatiglans sp.
CGAATGCTGGAATCCCATCAAATTTGTATATATACAATAATAATGCGAAATTAACGAGTTATGCCTTTTGAGAAATTCGGAAACAGCCAAAAAAAACTTTCTGTGTTCTCTGATGCTGAATTCAATGGAGAAGAATTCAGATAAATTCTGCTTTTAAAAATTCTCCCAAACTCTAATCCTCTAACCCTCTCAACCTCTCAACCTCTTATCTTCTCATCCACCCTCACTCCCCCGCGTGCTCCCTGGCCGCTCTTTTACCCCTTTCTTCATTGACAAAGAGGGCGATGACAATTGCGATCAGGAAAAAGGCGGAACACAGGAGAACCGCCCTTTGCAGTCCAAAGGCGGCCTGAAGCAGGCCGATTCCCATAAGTCCGATTATTGCTGAAAAACGGCTTGTAAAGCTCCACAGGCCGAAGAATTCTCCTGCCTTTGAGTTCGGGGAGAAAAGGCCGACCATTGCGCGGCATGCCGACTGTGTTGAACCAAGACCCAGGCCGGCAATGGAACCTATAACCAGAAAGGCATGTTCGATTTTAAATGACGAGCCGAAAACCCTGTTTATAAAAGAAGTGACATCAACCACGCCATAGATCAGGATCACTGTAATAAACCAGAGTATAAGAGTCATTACAAATGTCTTTTTCGCCCCCCGCCTGTCCTGAATGAAACCGAAGATAAAGGCCCCTGCTGCCGCTGTTATCTGTGTTATTACAAACATAAATATCTGTGTCATGGCGGACCATTTTACTATCTGGTCGCCATATATGAACGCAAAGGAGATCACGATGGAAAGGCCCGCGTAAGCAAAAAAGAACGATGACAGAAGGATAATAAGATCCCTGTAGTCCCTGATATTTAAGAATGTCTCCTTCAGTCTCTTAAAGCCGATAGAAAAACAGGTTACACCGGCAGGAACAGGTTTCGGAACTGTTCTGTCCTTTACCCATAGGAATGTCGGTATCGCGGCTATAAGGAAAAACGCTCCGGTTACAGGACCGACCAGCCGAAGGTTCGCGAAATTATCCGGTGTATAGACTCCCCCTTTTAATCCTATAATTACAATGCCTGTTGAAATCAGACCCCCCAAATAACCCATCCCCCAGGCGTAACCTGATATTTTGCCCAGTTCATGAGGGGGGCCAAGCCCCGGAAGAAAGCTTGAAACAAACGCCTCGCTGTATGAAAAGCCGACATTTGAAAGTATTATCAGCGCCATTCCCAAAATTATATACCCGGGTTGCACAAAGTAAAGTAAGGCTGAGGCAATCACAGTCAGCAGATAGCTGCCGAACAGGAACCTCTTTTTTGATCCCGTGTAATCCATTATGGCGCCGATAAGAGGCGATGACATGAGAACAATCAGATAGCTTATTGACAGGGACAAACTCCAGAGAAGATTTCCCAGATGGAACTCCGGCCCGTCGCCCACAATCACCCTGGGAAAGATTATGCAGAACACCACGGTTATAATCACGGTCGTGTAGGAGGAGTTGGCAAAATCAAACATTGCCCACCCGAACAATTCTTTACGTGATGCTCTGCGAATTTCAGACATCTGTCTGTCTCCTTAACCTTTTATGCCTTTTTAAAAAAGTGAATATAGCCTAAAGAAAAAGGTTTGTCCAAAACTGCCTGTTTTTATTGAAAGATATAATGGGACAAATAATTTCTTTTATATCACGTCCCCGATTCCCACGCATTCAAATAATTTGACTGTTCCTGTGTAAGGGTATCGATGAAAATCCCCATACCCTTAAGCTTCGATATGGCAATATTTCTATCAATGTCAGAAGGGACATCATATACCCGCGGTTCCAGAGAAAGGCCTTTTTTTGCCAGGTATTCCACGCAAAGCGCCTGATTCGCGAAGCTCATATCCATTACACTTGAGGGCGCCCCTTCCGCCCCGGACAGATTAACAAGCCTTCCTTCACAGAGGACATATATTTTGCGGTTATCGTGAAGCTGAAATTCCTCCAGGGATTCCCTGACGGCCCTTCTCTCCCTTGTGATTTCCTCCAATGATTTCAGGTCAAGCTCAACATTAAAATGACCTGAATTACATACTATCGCGCCGTCTTTCATTTTTTTAAAATGCTCTTGTCTGATAACACTGATGTCCCCGGTAACAGTACAGAATAAATCACCTATTCGTGCCGCTTCACTCATGGGAAGGACCTGATATCCATCCATCACTGCCTCCAGGGCTCTGACAGGATCGACCTCGGTAACGATAACCCTGGCCCCCATCCCCTTTGCCCGAAGAGACACCCCCCTGCCGCACCAGCCGTATCCGCAGACAACAAAACATGAGCCCGCGAGCAGCCTGTTCGTAATCCGCATTATGGCGTCTATTACACTCTGACCTGTTCCATATCTGTTATCAAAGAGATGCTTGGTATCCGCGTTATTGATGGCGATTACAGGATAACTCAACACCCCCTTTTTTTCCATGTCCCTGAGTCTGATCACCCCTGTCGTTGTCTCTTCCGTGCCGCCTTTTACAAATTGAACCATCTCCTGACGGCCGTTGTGAAGCAGGCCCGTGAGATCTGCCCCGTCATCCATGGCAATGTCGGGTTTCCGGTCCAGAACCGCGTTCAGGTGCCTGTAATATGTATCCCTGTCTTCACCCTTAACGGCATATACATCTATTTCTTCATGCATAACAAGAGATGCTGCGACATCATCCTGTGTGCTCAACGGATTTGATGCGCATAGAGAAACCTCGGCCCCGCCCGCTTTAAGCGCCCTGGCAAGGACGCCTGTCTCCTTTGTGACATGAAGACAGGCGGAAATCCTTAATCCCTTCAAAGGCTCTGTCTTTGAGAACCTTGACATGATACTTTTTAGAACAGGCATTGATTCTGCCGCCCATTCTATCTGTTGTTTTCCCTTTTCAGCCAGATTTATGTCTCTTATTTCCATTATTTCTCCTTATAAAATTTGTTAATCGATGTTGACATTATCGGGAGAATAAATGTATTAGTAAAGCTAATATAATTAATACATTGGTTAAGAATATCTAATGCTGCCGGACTTTAACAGACTCAGGATTTTTTATCACATATTTCGGAACAACAGCATAGCTGCTGCGGCAGGAGAACTGCATATCACACAATCGGCTGTCAGCCAGCATCTGAGCAAGCTGGAGGATGAGTTAAAGGTGCGCCTCTTTATTCGTCTTCACAAGCGCATTGTTCCCTCCCATGAAGGGGAACGATTATTTAGCATAATAAAACCTTTTATCGATCAGATGGAAGGATACGTCGATACTGTAAAGCGCCCCTTTGATCATCCCTATGGGCTGATCAGACTCGGAGCTCCGGTTGAGTTCGGCAAAAGATATATGCCCCGGCTTTTTTCCCTATTTCGGGGGCTGTATCCGGATGTAAGCTTTGATCTTGTTCTGGGGCACCCCACAATTCTCCTGCCCCGTATGAAGGAAGGCAGGCTTGATTTCGCCTTTGCGGATATCTTTGTAAGAAAGGGAGATTTTTCAAGGGAGTTGTCCTGCTTTAATGTGGAATCGGTATTTGATGAAGAGTTGATCATGGTCTGCTCACGCAACTATTTTGAAAACAAACTAAAAAAAAATGAATCTGTAAAAGACCTTGTGAATGGAGAGTATATTTCCTATCAGCCCCATTATCCGGAGCTTATAAACTGGTTCAGACATCATTACAATAAACATTCTGTAAAACTAAACATCGCCATGGCCATAGAAAATGTTGAGGGAGTCCTGGAAGGGATAAGAAACAGCATCGGCCTGGGAATTGTTCCTTCCCATCTGATTCGGGACCAGATCGACAGGGGAGATCTTATCCACATCAAGACCAGAAAAAAAGAGTTGATCAATCATATATCCCTTGTACAATTGCTGGACAAGGTCCCCAGTATCACGGAAAGGACATTCCTGGATTATTTTAAAGGTTTTATAGATACTTGTTATTGAAGACCGGCAAAAATGAAAATAACGCTACGACAGGAGGATAAAAACAATGTTTAAAAGGATAGATCATGCAGAGATTATTCCGGCAGATGTTGAAAAATGCCTTGATTTCAGGGTAAGGGGCAGGGGAGTGAAGATCACCGTTGAACCCATGGATATAGGAGCGTCTATAAGGGGAGAGATTATGGACCCGGACGGTTTTATGGTTGAGTTGAGGCAGTGGAAATAAAAAACAGGATTGAAAAATACCTCCTTTCAAAAAAGGGGAGCTATCTGGATTTTCCATTCGGCCCCGAGGCAGCGGTATATAAAGTGGGAAACAAGATGTTTGCCCTGGCCTCATGGCAGGAAAAGATCCCTTATGTGAACCTCAAGTGTGATCCTGAAGACGCGGATATATTGAGATCCATGTTCCACTCAATAAAACCCGCCTATCACATGAATAAGATACACTGGAACTCAGTGTACCTTGACGGCACTGTGCCTGAAGGGATTCTTCATCAGATGATAGATGATTCCTACAATCTGGTGATTAACAAACTGAGCAGGGCGGAAAAAGAAAAGCTTCAGGGGAAAGCTTGATGAATAGGTAAAAAGTCCCGAAAACGTCATTCCCGC
>CAZJOB010000327.1:0-4573 GCA_964547435.1 uncultured Desulfatiglans sp.
TCTGCGCCCTTTCCGATTCGGCGCGCGGCCCAGTATGTGCCGTCGGCCAGTATATCACCAATACCCTCGCGCCGAACAACCTTTTCTATGAGGTAACGAATCCTCTCCCCGCTGTCATCAGGAAAGCCGGGCATATCCCTGTCCGTGAGTATCCCCGCCTCATACAGCTCAACAGCGAATGCCAGTGCCTGGGGCGTTGAGTATGAATCAAGGCCGTACTCCTGGGCCACACCCAGTATATCGTAGCTGAAATCCAGTTCCTTGAATCCCGCCATGTGATAGGTGTCCTTGCCATAGCACTTGTATGCGAATCTCTTTCTGCCAGGCCATGATATTACGTTGCGGCATTTTTTGGGGCAGTTGTAGCAGGATGTCTGCCTGTCCATGTGATCGTATTTCAGCCTTGTCCATCTCTCCTGAAGCTCCTTGCTCCAGAAGCCCCTTCTTCGTACGCGGGCATTTCCCCATGCAAAGTTGTCGTGATGAAAACTGTCATCCTCGTCCACGGCCATCCAGTCGCCGCAGCCGTCGCTTTCGGCGATTTTTCGGTGATACTTCATGCAAAGGTCAAAGAGTTCAGCGGGCCGGGCCGTATGGAGATCCTTTGTTCCGCGCACTGCAATTGCCTTAAGCCTCTTATCCCCCATGACAGGTCCGGGTCCGCGCGCCGCGCTGGAATGGCCGTGATCCAGTGAGGCGGTATAGACCCTGTTTTCTCCGGCAAGACCAATGGCTGCCACCTGAAAATTCTTATCACCAAGTTCCTTTTTGAGCAGGTCCCCGGTCTCCGTGCACCCCTTTCCCCTGAGGTGGGTCGCGTCGAGTATTTCTACTTTATCATTATTAATAGAAAGATATACAAGGTCGGGCGCCTTGCCGCGTATTATAATCTGGTCATAACCCGCGTATTTCATTTCCGGCCCGAAGAAGCCCCCCATCAGGGAATGGGCCATAAGGTTGGTCTGGGGTGAAATCGTGTTGACAGATACACGGTTGGCTGCAGGAACCGGCGTGCCGTTAAGAAGCCCGGAGGTGAATATGAGAAGGTTGTCGGGTGAAAAGGGTTCCACATCAGGCGGAACCCTGTCCCACAATATCTTTGCGGCCGTTCCCTGGCCGCCTAAAAAGATCTCCGTGTCTTTAGGGTCTGTTTCTACCTTTTCTATGTTTCCGGTGGAGAGGTCAATTTCCAGCCTGACCCCTGTTTCCGCGTATCTCATATCCGCCCCTGTCTCCTGTTTATTAAGCTGAAGGCACTGCCATCATAATAAACCGGGAATTAATTTCTTTGGCCCTGTCCTGAAGAAAATTTACGATCCTCTTCATGGAGTCATCCCGGAATTCCTGTTTAAGCCCCACTGCCCATATGGTTGCCTGCAGCTCTTCCCTGTTTGTGTTGATTGGGACGCCTACCGCAATAAGCCCCTCAATATACTCCTCCAGGTCGTATGCAATGCCGGTTTCCTTTATGGTTAATATTTCTCTTTTTAACCGGCGCCTGTCAATAATAGTTTTGGATGTATATTGTTTGATCCGGCCCACTGAAAGAATTTCATCTATCTCTTTTTCAGGAAGCTGAGAGAGAAGGGCCTTGCCGGCAACTCCCGCAAATACCGGTATTCTCATTCCGATTTCAGATGATATTCGCACCCTGTGGCCCTTGTCTGCCTTGTCCAGAATAATGACCTCCCTGCCGGAGAGTATGCCGAAAAAGGTGGAAAGCATAAGTTCCCTGTTCACTTCTTCAAGATAAGGGTGCACTGTCTGAATCAGTTCCGAGCCCTCGGCAGCCGCGTGCCCGAGTGTAAACAGGCGCGTCCCCAGCCGGAAAAGGCCGTCCCGGCCCTTTTCCAGCACGCCGAGATTGTCCAGTGTGTGCAGTATATTGAAAACCGTGCTCTTATTCAACCCCAGCATCTTTACAACTTCATTGAAGCCGAAGGGCCTTTTTTCCAGGGCCATCAGATCAAGAATGGAAAAGCATTTGTCAATGGCCGGTACATGCTTATAATTCAGAGACATCTTGCACCTTGAATATCTTTTTGATTCTGTTGAAAATTGACGATCTAGTAAAAAGTCGGATTTTAGCCTTTTCTGTCATTCCCGCGAAGGCGGGAATCCACTATTTTAAGGCAGCTATAGATTCCCGCTTTCGCGGGAATGACGATTTCGGTACTTTTTACGAGGCCATCAAAATTGAATCTGCATCCTGCTCGATATCTACAGAGAGAACTAATGGTCTCTATATAAACCAAAACAGATTCTGTTTGTCAAGAAAATAATCTGATAATTGGTGATCGATGATTATTGTTTTAAAATTCCGGTTTATCGGGACAAAGGCGGATGCTCGCAAACTAAAATCTCCCCTGACCCCTATTTTCAAAAGAGGAGAAACACTCCTCCCTTTGTAAAGGGAGGCCGGGTGGGATTTAACAATTCACGGCGAAACCTGTTAAAGAATATAATATTTGATTATCCGATTATAAATAACTAAAATTATCCGGCAGGAATAACCCTCTTATTTCTTTGTATTTATGCTAATATTCAAAAAGAAGATGGAGATGATATATGAAAGAAATATTAAAAAAGGTTGATGAGGCCCAAAAAAAAATTAATAAAATGCGACCTTTCAATATGGAAATGAACAACCGGATGAAAGAGTATTTTCGTATAGGACTCACATACTCCAGCAACGCGCTTGAGGGTAATTCACTTTCAATATCAGAGACAAAGGTTGTAATTGAAGATGGCCTGACAATAGCGGGAAAACCGCTGAAGGATCACTATGAAGCATCCGGGCATAGCGACGCGTTTGATCATATGTACGCCCTTGCTGCAGGGAAGAGCATTACAGAAAATGACATAAAAAAACTGCACACGCTTTTTTATCACCGGATAAATGAAAAAGATGCAGGGACCTATCGAAAGGTCCAAACCATAATTACAGGTTCTGGATATCCGGTTCCCGGGCCTGATAAATTGCCCGGAATGATGGAAAGGTTTATTGCCGGTCTGGCTGGATTAAAAAAGGACAAGCATCCTGTGGAATATGCCGCCAGGCTTCATAAAGAATTCGTATTTATACATCCGTTTATTGATGGCAACGGACGTGTGGCCAGACTTTTAATGAACACGGCGCTTATGCAGGCAGGATATATTATTGCGATTATTCCGCCTGTTAGAAGGGCGGAATACATAGGCGCCCTTGAAAAGGCGCATAGAGATGACCCCGATTTTATAAGACTGATCGCATCCTGTGTATATGAAACACAAAAAGACCTGCTGCGAATGATTAATGGATAGAGTCGATATTCCTATAACAGCACCCCCATTTATAAAAAGAATGTTAAAGTATATTTGGCGGTATTGTTAAAATATTAAGAAATAATCTGTTGGAAAAAAATATGTATTTTGAGATAATAAGCAAAATAGACATTGAGACGATCACTACAGGTGGAAGTACCCGAGACGTGATGCGACTTCGAAAACAATGTGGCACAGGTCGATAAAGAAATAGACCTGGATCTGTCCAGAGTCCAGACCTGACCCTCAATTAATTTTTATGATTTGAAACAAAAAGGAGCAATGTCGTGTCAATGAATGAGAGAATTTTTAAAAAGGACAAATCCGGATTCTCATTTTTATCAAATCAGAGCAGGCGCAAATTTTTAGGTTCAATCCCTGTTATATGCGGAGGCCTTTCATTCCTCAAATTTGCCGGACATGCAGAAGCAATGGGAAGCCCGGCAGCAACTCCTCTGGTAAAGATCCCTAAACGATCCATTTTTATGAGGCTCCCTGAATCAGCTCTTTACGGGATTACAATAGATGATAAGATAGAGATCACGTTAGCAGATGTGCTCAAGGTCCATGGATACTGTGTTGGCGGAGGGACTTTCTCATTCAGGGCGGCACAGGAAGCCTTTGCAGTTCTGTATAAAGACAGTCTGCCGGTGCGGCATCGGATACAGGTTAAAACTTCTCACCACTGTTGTCAGGCTGCGGCGCTTGCCTACATCACGGGCGCCAGAAAAGATTACGGTGCTTTTCATTCCTGGGGAAATCTAACCCTTCTTCCGGAGGAGGAAAAGAAAATAGTCTTTACTGACAAACCCAGCGGACGTTCTGTTACGCTCAGACCTCTATTCAATCCTCATGATACCTTTGGGCCGCTTTTTAGTAAGACCAAAAAAGATCCCGGATTCGCACCTGATGTGTCAAAGGTGATGAATGAGAAGATAGAAGAGTATCTGAACGCGCCAATAGAGAAGCTTTTTATTATAGAGGGATAACTCACCTAAAGGGAGACGAATATTTTTCCCTTGACAGAGACATTACAGGATGTCCTTTAAATCTTGATAAAAAGGAGATTTAAAATGAGAACAATAATAAAAGTTTTATTTATTTTTATTACGCTGAAAACTCTTGAATATGCCAGCAATTCTATTGACATACAAAGCTATTCAACCTATATTATTCCTTAAAAAATTTCTTATCAACCAACAAACTTAAAAAAACTGGCTCCTCATAAGAATTTGTGGGTAGAAATATGACTGAATATTCAAAAATCGAG
>CAZJOB010000328.1:0-4566 GCA_964547435.1 uncultured Desulfatiglans sp.
GGATTGACTCAGTGCGCTGCACGCCCTTGCACTGAGTTACATGTATTCAGGTCTCACCGAAACAAGTTCGGTCATTCCAGAAGAACCCCGGACCCTCTTTATGTGCTGCATGATCTTTAGATAGATTTGATTTGCCAATAAATCGTAGGGGCAAGCTCCTGCGCCTGCCCGGTTTGGCTGGCACAAAATCGATTGCACCTGGAAACCAAAGAGGCTCCGGCGTTCTTCATTACATGACCGAAGGGCATTTGCGTTATGCCGAAAGAACAGCCTGTCAGGCGTGCAGAAGGTTATCATTTGACCGGATGACTGGTTGTTTATGGTAAAGGATTGACTCAGTGCGCTGCACGCCCTTGCACCGAGTTACATGTATTCAGGTCTCACCGAAACGAGTTCGGTCATTCCAGAAGAACCCCGGACCCTCTTTTGTGCTGCATGATCTTCGGCAAAATCAAAATGCTCAAATGAATTGTAGGGGAGCCCAAGAGCCTGCCCTACAACTATTTCATGAAATTAAAAATAATGATCTATGAACTATCAGGAATTGCTTGAAAAATACAATCTTCTGCTGAAAGAAGCAAATCGCCTTTCAATGGAAAACCTCAGATTGAAGGCAAAGCTG
The DNA here is from genome assembly GCA_964547435.1 of uncultured Desulfatiglans sp. Taxonomy (GTDB): domain Bacteria; phylum Desulfobacterota; class DSM-4660; order Desulfatiglandales; family HGW-15; genus CAZJOB01. Next base: position 623 of record CAZJOB010000328.1, read on the forward strand.
GAAAAGGTTCAACCCGATACATCTGCCTGCAAACTTCCTGTTATTAACGACCAATCCTTTACTGATTATGTTCCGAATGATGTTTCACCAACTCTGGAAATAAATAACAAATCCGATTCGGTCTCAAAAATAAAATTGTTCATGTCTCTTTTCAGAGGGCGCAATGATGTATATGCGGTTCGATGGGAGAATAAAAAGAAATCGACATCAGGGTATTCACCTGTCTGTCTGAATCAATGGCGTGCCGGATTATGCGGAAAACCAAAAATACCATGCTCAAAATGCCAGAACAGCTCATATGCGGCTTTGAATGATAAGGTAATCGAGGACCATCTGAGAGGAAATATCGTTGCAGGAATCTATCCAATGCTGCCGGATGAGACATGTTATTTTCTGGCAGTGGACTTTGATAAGGCAGATTGGCAAGAAGATATTTCAACAGTAAGAAAGGTATGCAACGAGTTCAATATTCCGGTTGCTGTGGAGCGATCCAAATCAGGCAATGGAGGACATTTATGGTTTTTCTTCCAAGAACCGATACCGGCAGGTCTGGCAAGGAAGTTCGGAACAGCCCTCCTGACATTTTCCATGGATAGAAGACATGAAATAAGGTTTAAATCCTATGACAGGTTATTCCCAAGTCAGGACACACTTCCCAAAGGCGGTTTTGGCAACCTTATAGCACTGCCTTTTCAAAAATCAGTAAGGAGTAAACATAACAGCGAATTTATAGATGAACTGTTTAACCCTTACAGTGATCAATGGGCGTTCCTGTCAACAGTTAAAAAAATATCCGGGGAACAGATTGGGCATTTTACTTCCGGCCTGTGCCAGGGACATGAACTTGGCCGGCTGAAGGTTGATGAAGAGGAAGAAAAGAGGCCCTGGGAGTCTGCCAGAAAAGTATGCCTGGATAAAGATGACTTCCCGATTATGATTGAGATTGTAAAATCAAATATGCTCTATATTCCCAAGAAAGGCATCTCTGAAAGAGGGCTGAACCATCTTAAAAGACTGGCATCCTTTAAAAATCCCGTGTTCTACAGGCAGCAGGCCATGCGCCTGTCAACACATAATTATGACAGGGTTATCTCGTGTGCTGATGTAACAAAGGATTATCTTTGCCTGCCGAGGGGCTGTAAAGATGATTTGTTAAAACTGTTGAAACCGCTTGGAGTGGAACTTAAATTAACAGATAAAACCAACCATGGTGTCAAAATAGAAGTTGAATTCAATGGAGAGCTGAGAGATGACCAGCCATCAGCACTGAAACAGCTTGTTTCTCATGATATAGGGATACTCTCCGGTACAACGGCCTTTGGAAAGACCATAGTGGCGATAGGGCTGATCGCCGAAAGAAAGGTTAATACGCTTATCCTGGTTGACAAGGTAAATTTGCTTAACCAGTGGATTGATCGCCTGAATCAGTTCCTTGTTATTAATGAAACCTTGCCCGAACCGCCTGTTTTGCCATCCGGGAAAAAAGGAAGAAAAAAGAAAGCAGGTATTATCGGTCAATTGGGCGCATCGAAAAATACCCTGAACGGCATAGTGGATATAGCTGTAATGCAGTCTCTTGTTCGCATGGGAGAGGTCAAAGATTATATAAAAAACTATGGGATGATAATCGCTGATGAATGCCATCATGCTCCTGCCTTTGGTTATGAAAGCATACTAAAGGCCGCAACCGCCAGATATGTGTATGGCCTTACAGCGACTCCAACCCGCAAAGACGGGCATCATCCGATCCTGCTTATGCAGTGCGGCCCTATACGATTCAGGGATAATCCCAAACAGCAGGCAGAGAGAAGACCATTTGATCATTATGTAATTCCGAGATTCACATCACTAAGGATTCCCTTTGACAGGGATGAAAAAGACATCAGCATTAATGATATCTATGCAGAGATGATAACAAGTGATTTTCGAAATCAGCAGATTATCACGGATGTCATAATGAGTCACAAGCTTGGAAGAAACTGCGTCATCCTTTCCCTGAGGACAGAGCATGTTGACCTGCTTACAGAAAAAATCAAAGAAGAGATCCCTGATGTAATCAAACTGACAGGTAAAATGGGAAATAAAGAGGTAAGAGAGGTCTTTGCCTATATTAAAAATATTCCGGAAAATAAAAATATAACACTGGTGGCAACAGGCCCTTTTATTGGGGAGGGATTTGATGAACCTCGCCTGGATACATTATTCCTCGTAATGCCCATATCCTGGAAAGGAACGTTACAGCAGTATGCCGGAAGACTGCATCGTCTGTTTGAAAATAAAAAGGAGGTGTTAATATATGATTATGTGGATGTCCATATCAGGATGCTGGAAAAGATGTATTATAAACGCCAGAGCGGCTATGCATCTATGGGTTACAAGATTAAAGCCGATGCCATAGATTCGGAAGCTATGGATATTATATATAACAGGGACAATTTTTTACCTGTTTTTTCCAATGATATGCTCAATGCTAAAAAAGAGTTGCTGATCGTCAGCCCCTTTGTAAGAAAAAGACGCATTATACAGATGATGCAGTACCTTGAACCTGCATCGGCAAATAAAGTCCGCGTGATAGTTGTCACCAGGCCCGTTAAGGATTTTAAGGAGAAAGACCATAACACATTGAAAGAGGCGTTAAAATATCTGGAAGACAGAGGTGTAAGCATTGTTTTAAAATCCAACATCCATCAAAAGTTCGCGATCATGGATCAGAAGATTGTGTGGTATGGCAGTATCAATCTCTTGAGTTTCGGAGGTTCTCAGGAAAGCATCATGCGTATCGAAAGCTCAAATATTGCCAATGAGCTGATTAAGAGTATTGAGGGGCAATGATATTGAGTTTCTTATACTCACGACCAATGCCTGTAACAGTTACGCAGATCCACCCACAAGTGGTAAAGTTCAAAATGATGGGGAACAACATTTTTTCTTTTAATGTTCTGATTAGTTTTAAAGAGGGGCTTTGTATCAAATGTGAATTTGATATTACTATTTTTAGGTATATGCCTTTTTTGATAAATATTAACTCCCGTTTCGATCTCTTCAGGCGTCATGCTAATAATGTAACCAATCATTATTCCTGAACAAGCCCTTTTACCATACTCATGGGTTTTACTGTCAAATCTTTTTATCCCGTTTGTCACATAGTTTTCATTTAGAATCCAGGTGGCACTTGTAGGTTTTCCTAATAGTTTGCATTCAATATGAAGCGATATCTCGTATTTGTCATAGGACTCAGCCCAGGGATTTATAAGCTTGCATGTAAAATCCGGTTTTTTTGTTGTGGCATTGTGCCTTAATTCTACTTCTGAAACCGGCTGAATTGGAGTTTCCCAATAAGGTGTTTGAATTTCCTGATTTTTTGATTTACCATGCCTGTAGCAATATCTACTCAGGATGGGGCAAAGACTTTCAGAAATATTGTTCTCACCACCTGATATTGAATCGGAATTTGACAATTCTATAAGTGCCTCAGAAAATATTTGGGTATAAATTGATACATGCCGGTTCCAGAGATTTAGAGGAGGTGATAAAGGACGGCGCGCCATATCTCAGTGAAGCCTCCGTTCTGCCGATAAATCAGCCTGCATTCGCTTGTTGATCGTTGCGTCAGCATCCTCTCTGGCTAAACTGCGTGTCCAAAAGCGTTTTTCATTTCTTTTTATGATAATGATTCCTGAATCAGAAACAACATGAACTAAACCATCGAGAATAATCTGTGATACGCCCAAAGGCTGTGGTAAGGATTTTCCTATCTGATCCAGCAGAGTATCCCACTCATTTCTTTTGACTTTGAGAATGTAGTCATCATTTTTATCCGCAGGATAAAATTCAATCGCTAACATATTGTCATGTGCGCCAGTATATACCTCTGCCCTCATCCCCTCACCATCTTCAAGATAAGGATTCCATCTCCTGCAAAAGATGTTTATATATTCTTTAAT
>CAZJOB010000329.1:0-4552 GCA_964547435.1 uncultured Desulfatiglans sp.
AGTATGGGAGAAACGCCAATATAGTCAAGACCAGCGGCCACGCTGTGTGTCTCCTTCATCTGCCCGTCGCTGTTCTGAAGAAAATAGGTCCTGTATCCCTGTGCCACTCCGGGAAAGCCATCTCTGGAAGCCAGCCTGGAGGCGTGCAGACCTGTTTCCAGACCGCTGCCCCCCGCCTCAACTCCCACAAGCTCCACAGGGTCGGTCAGAAAACCGCTGAATATCCCCAGGGCGTTTGAACCGCCGCCCACACAGGCGTAGACCCTTTTGGGGAGTCTGCCCTCTCTTTCAATAATCTGTTTTCTTGCCTCTTTTCCAATAATGGACTGAAAGAACATGACCATTTCGGGATAGGGATGGGCCCCGCAGGCGGTTCCAAGCACATAGTGGGTATTGTCCATGTTGGCCGACCAGTCTCTCATGGCCTCGTTGATCGCATCCTTGAGTATTCTCGACCCATCCTTTACAGGAACCACTGTGGCGCCGAGCCTCTCCATCCAGAACACATTGGGTCTCTGCCTTTCAACATCCACCTCTCCCATGTAGACTGTGCATTCAAAACCGAATTTGGCGGCCATGGTGGCCGTGGCAACTCCGTGTTGACCCGCGCCGGTTTCAGCTATAACACGGGTCTTGCCCATCCTCTTTACAAGCAGGCCCTGTCCCATAACATTGTTGGCCTTGTGGGCGCCGGTGTGGTTAAGGTCCTCCCTTTTTATAAAAATGCGCGCCCCGCCGAAATGCCTGGTGAGGTTGTCTGCAAATGTCAATGGAGTCGGCCTGCATGAATAGGTGGACATGAGGTCGGCATATTCTTTCCAGAATAGAGGGTCATTCTTTGCCTTTTCAAACTCGTCTGTCAGTTGATCAAATGTGGAGACGAGTATTTCAGGTATATATGATCCGCCGTATTGCCCATAGTATTTTGTCTTTATCATTTATGAATCCTCTCAAACAATTCCTTCATCAACCTGTGATCCTTCTTCCCCGGACTTTCCTCGATGCCGCTGACCATATCCACGGCATAGGGCATTACCCTTTGAATTGCCTCTTCGATATTCAAGGGAGTCAAACCGCCTGCCAGGATAACCGGAATATTATGTGCCTTGACTTTATTTGCTATCTCCCAGTTGAATACTATTCCTGTCCCGCCATATCTGTTTTCTGAATATGCATCGAGGAGAAGAGCCTTTACCCTGCCTGTGTATAATGGAACTTTTTCAAGTATCGTCTCATCTTTAACTCTCAATGCCTTGATGGTCCTGGGCATGAATTCGGCACAGGTTTCAGGCGATTCATCGCCATGAAACTGGATAATATCCAGCCCGCAGTATTCAATTAATTCTGTAACCCTTTTTGTCTCTTCGTTAACAAACACCCCAACATTTTTAATGAAAGGGGGCATGTTTCTGATTATATCCCTTGCCGCTGCAGGTTCGATCCTTCGGGGGCTTGGCGCAAAAATAAAACCAAGGGCGTCCGCTCCCAGTTTAGCAGCCATTACAGCATCATCCAGGTTTGTTATACCGCATATTTTTACTTTAGTCATTACATCCTCCAAGTTAGGGGTCAGGTCTTGACTTTTGACAAGATGAATAGTTTTGTCAAAAGTCAAGACCTGACCCCGCACCCGCCTCAACCAACTCTCTTACCTTGCCTGCCGGGTCTTTGCTTGACATCAGCGCTGATCCTACCAGGACAGCGTTGATACCTTTTCCCTTTAATTTGATAATATCGTCAGGGCTGCTGAAGCCGCTTTCACTTACTGCCAGGCATCCTTCGGGAATATGGGGTATCAATCTGTTCGTAGTATTGATATCTATCTCGAATGTGTCAAGATCACGGTTGTTGATTCCTATTATATTCGCATTGCATTCCAGCGCCTTTTCCAGATCCTCTTTGTCATGAATCTCTGTAAGCGCCGCAAGGCCAAGTTTTCCGCATGTTTCAATAAGCTTCTTTAATTCTTCTCTTTTAAGTATTCGGGCGATCAGAAGAACCGCGTCCGCGCCGAACTGCTTTGCCTCGTGAAGCTGTATTTCATCTATTATAAAATCCTTTCTGAGAATAGGAATAGATACAGCCCTCTTAAGGGCCGGAAGATTATTTATATCACCGCTAAAGAACATTTTGTCGGTAAGAAGGGATATTGCCGCTGCGCCGGATTTGTCATATTCCATTCCTGTTTCAACCGGGTCTCTTGTATCACATATTATCCCTGCAGAAGGTGAAGCGAATTTTATCTCACTTATAAGATTGATTCGGCCGGGCACAGATATCGCAGTCCGAAAGTCACGCAAGTCAGGCAGATCAAAGCTGCATTCAGGCAGACCTTCTATTTTAAGAAGATTTACCTCCCTGTTCTTCTGTTCCAGTATCTCTTTAAGTTTATGGTGCATTGGTTTACCTTTTTGATCCGATTTTTAAAGTCCTTCAGTAAACTTGATCAGTTCTTCAAGCTTTTTTCTTGCCCTGCCTGAATCAATTATTTCTTCCGCAAGACCTATGCCTTCACTGAAATCATTCGCCTTTCCTGCCGCTACAAGGGCCGCGGAGGAGTTAATAAGCACCGTGTCCCTTTTAGGACCCTTTTCACCTTCAAGTATACGTCTGACAATAATCGCATTTTGGTCCGCATCTCCGCCCTCAATATCTTTTATGCCAGCCCTTTTAAAACCGAATTCTTCAGGCGCAATCATAAAGGTTTTCACCTTTCCATCTTTTAAATGAGAAACCCGGGTGGGGCCGCATATGCTTATCTCATCAAGGCTGCCTTCACCGCACACGACAAACGCCTCCCTGGTTTGCAGCTTATTGAGGACCAGGGCTATCTTTTCAGTGAGGTCGATATTATATACACCAAGCAGCAATGCCGTTGCTCCGGCGGGATTTGTGAGAGGTCCCAGAAGGTTGAAAATACTTCTTATGCCTGTCTCCTTTCTTGGAACAGCGGCATATTTCATGGCGCCGTGGAATACCGGAGCAAAGAGAAATCCTATTCCTGTATTGTTGATGCAGGATTCCACGTCAGCACTCCCGATACTCAGGTTTACTCCAAGTTTTTCCAGCACATCTGCGGCGCCGCATCTGCTCGATACGGCCCTGTTGCCGTGTTTGGCAACTGTTATTCCCGCGCCCGCTGCCACAAAGGCGGTCGTGGTTGACACGTTGAATGTCCCGGTCCTGTCTCCACCGGTTCCCACAACATCGAGAATAACTCCATTGCTTTTTTCCCTGTTGATATTGATTCTAGTGGCCTTTGCCCTCATTACTTTTGCTGCCCCGGCTATCTCATCGACAGTCTCGCCTTTCATACGCAGCCCGGTAATAAAGGAAGCGATCTGAGATGGCGTCGCCTGGCCGGTCATTATCTCGTCCATGGCCTGCACCATTTCATCCTCGGTAAGGTCAACATTATCCACAATCCTGGAAATAAGTTCCCTGATCATATTAACTGCCCCCGTTTGTAATAAAATTATTTACAAGCATACTCCCCGACTCTGTCAATATGGATTCCGGATGAAACTGGACGCCGTTAACAGGGTGTTTTTTGTGTCTTATGCCCATAATTTCATCTTCCTCAGTCCAGGCGCTGATCTCGAAACAGTCAGGAAGTGAAGCCCTTTCCACGATAAGGGAATGATACCGGACAGCCTCAAACGGGTTGAGCAGCCCTTTGAAGATGCCTTTTCCATCGTGAAAAATCATGGAGGTCTTTCCATGCATGATTCGGCCGGCCCTTATTACAATGCCGCCATAGGCCTGACCTATTGCCTGATGTCCAAGACACACCCCGAGAGTTGGTATTTGCGCGCCATATTTTCTTATTGCCTCGATGGATATGCCTGCCTTGTCAGGCGTGCACGGGCCCGGTGATATCATAAGCCTGGAAGGGCCGAGTTTGCCTATGGAAGGAAGATCAATCTCATCATTCCTGAACACCTTTACTTCCTCTTCTTGAGTCTCAATCATCTGAACAAGGTTGTATGTAAAACTGTCGTAATTATCAATAAGCAGTATCATTGTTCCTTTATCCTTTCAATAGCCCTGAAAGTAGCGCTGGCCTTCCTTATGGTTTCCCTGTATTCCTCCTGAGGATCGGAATCAGCTACAATTCCGGCGCCTGCCTGTATGGAGAGCCTGTTATTAGAAATGGTAATAGTCCTTATGGTAATGCAGAAATCCATGTTGCCATTAAATCCGAAATAACCGACAGCGCCCGCGTAAGGGCCCCTCTGTTCAGGTTCAAGTTCACTTATAATCTCCATGGCCCTTATCTTAGGGGCTCCGCTTACCGTGCCGGCGGGAAAAGAAGAAATAAAGAGATCATAACAGTCTTTGTCCTTCATTAATGTGCCCTCAACCCTTGAGACAATGTGCATCACGTGTGAATATCTCTCTATCTCCATAAGTCTCGGTACAGAAACCGATCCGGCTTCCGCCACTCTTCCCGCGTCGTTTCTTCCCAGGTCAACCAGCATTATATGTTCGGCCCTCTCCTTGGGATCGGCCATAAGATCTTTTTCCAGGGCCAGGTCTTCATCATCTGTAG
>CAZJOB010000330.1:0-1477 GCA_964547435.1 uncultured Desulfatiglans sp.
GGATTGGTGCATGGCGCCGGACGGCTATACATTCAGCAACGATTCAGGGGTCTATCGCTCAACGGATTCCGGCGCCTCATGGGAACAGATCCTGCGCACCGCCAATGAATGCCGGGCAATAAGACTACACCCCGATGACCACAACACGCTCTTTGCCTCTGCCATGGATGATGGCCTGCAGGTAAGTACAAATTCGGGAGAGACTTGGACCGCCTATAACGAAGGTCTGGATAGCACAGTTCTCACCTCATGCGCAGTGGGGGGGGAGCAATATATACGTGGGAACTCAGGGATTCGGTGTCTACGCCGGTGATCTGGCTTTGAAAGAGGGGATGTCAGTCACATGGCAGCCGGAGCGGAGCAACAAACCGGTGCCTGAAGTTTACAGCCTGCAGATCGAGATTGATCCTGCGAATCCCGAGCGGATCTTCGTGGGCGCAAATCCGGGAGGATTGTACCGGTCGGATGACGGTGGAGCGACATTCTATGACAAGAACTTCCTTACCCCCAGCGTGGTGGTAGATGATCCCTATCGTCAGGGCTATTACAATTTCGCCATAAATCCGGAAAACAGCAGCCAGGTATGGCTGGGCACCTGGGGCAAGGGGATATACAAATCTTATGATGGAATGGATTTTGATATAGGCGCCAACGGAGCGGATATGAAAATGAATGGGAAACACATCTATGAAGTGGTTGTTGATCCCAACAACGGCGCTCCCGTCGTGTACGCCGCAACGGAAGAGGGTGTGTATAAAACAACCGATGAAGGGGCCACCTGGTCGGATTTCAGCGAGGGGCTGGGTACTACCCAGGTCAGGACACTTGATATGCTGTCCGATGGAACCCTGGTGTGCGGCACCCTGGGATATGAACTCTACTACTATTATCCCCCGGATAAGATGTGGCGTCAGATGCCCGGGTTCGGAAATTTTGGAACAAACTGGCCTCTCTGGGATAACAGGCCTCTCTATCAATATACGACGCTGCTCTTTGACCCGATCCATGCTGAGAATGTATATGTGGGGACATTTCCCGCAGGCATATATAAAAGCACGGACGGCGGCGAAAGCTGGAGAGAACGCAATGTGGGCTGGACAAATGACGGCGTGTTCTCTCTGATCTTCAGGCCCGGCAATCCGAATATCATCTATTCCGGAACATACAACGGGGTCAACAGGTCACTGGACGCCGGTGAACACTGGGAGATGCGGGATACAGGATGGCCTGATGAGCAGTGGGTTTTTTCGATTGATTTCGATCCGAGAAATCCCGAGGTAATGTATGCATGTTCCAAGAACGGTGAAAACGAAGGGAGGGGGAGGGAGGATTTCCACGGCACGGTTATGAAAAGTGTGGATGGCGGCGCGAACTGGTTCCCTATCGCAAATGGTCTTCAGCTTGACAATGAATTCTATAAGATCATCGTGGACAGGCATAACCCGGACATATTATACCTGGCCTCTCAGTTTGAAGG
>CAZJOB010000330.1:1487-4545 GCA_964547435.1 uncultured Desulfatiglans sp.
TTTATAAGCCATGACGGCGGCGCCGGCTGGTTGAGTTGGAATGAGGGCCTGACCAACCTGAAGCCGGGGACGAACGGCAACAATGTCACCAACACCATGATCATGTCTGCCGATGGTAATTATCTCTATTTCGGCAGCGCGGGGTCAGGTGTTTTCAAGCGAGCCCTGCATGAGGACACTGATGGGGACGGACTTGCCGATAGCTGGGAACTCGCCTGGTTCAACGACCTCACCACCACCGATGGCATGGGAGATCAGGATAAAGACATGCTGACCGACAGATATGAATTCCGATATACAACGGATCCCACAAAAAGTGATACTGACGGAGACTGCATGTCCGATGCCTGGGAGGTGGACAATAGACTCAATCCTTTACTGGACGATGGACCAATGGATTGGGACTTGGATAAATATACCAATCTTCAGGAATATATCTACGGAACAGACCCGCATGATCCCGAATCAAAGCCAATTCCCGGAGACATAGACAGATCCGGGATTGTGGATCTGGCTGACGCCATATTGTTAGGCCACATTCTGACGAGTAAGAACGCTGACGGCGTAAATGAGATCATGGATATAACCGGGGACTCCAGAATCGGGATAGAGGAGATGGTCTATATACTACAGGAGATTTCCAGCATGAAATAGATAATGCTACAACATTGACAAGTGCAACCAAACCTTTATTTCAGAAAAGTTTTGGCGATATTGGAGGTATAGACCACTATCTGTTTAAGAATATCCATCAGTTCCATGTGCACTTCATGGGTTTCCATTGAGCTTTTCTGATTATGCCGTACACGCTCAAGGTGCCTTATCCTGTACTGGGCCTCCAGGTCAAGATATTTCCTTTCCTTTTCCATGATTCGCCTTGCCTTTTCAGGATTCCTCTCGGCAAAGGCCTCTCCCAAGATATCGATCTGTCTGCAAACCTTTCCATGATAGATCATCAGTTCCTCTTTGCCTTCGTCTGAAAAATCCATTTCAATGGCCTTTTTCTTATGGATCAGTTTTACGAGATTTCTGTGTATCAGATCGCCGATGCTTTCCATATCATTGGCTATTGATATCATGCCGTAGATTTCATTGGCCTGATTTTCGGAGATCTCCTGTTTGGCAACCTGGAGCAGAAAATCATTTATCCTGTCATTTAGGAAGTCTATGTTTTCCTCTCTCATATCAAGGGAATCAATAACTGAAAGATTGTGATTTCTCTCATCATAATGGGGGAGCTTATTTTTAAGATACGATTTCTCATCCTCAGAAAGATCGTCATTATTGATCCATTTCTGATCGGAGACAAAGGGGATTATAACCGCCTTGAGGGTCCTTGATAGTATCAAGGACAGATTGGATATCTCTTTTCTCGCCAGTTCAATGGCAATCGCGGGTGAAGATATGCTGCTTTCATCCAGATACATGGTCCTCAGTTTAATATCCGGAGCAGTTTCCTTATCAGGCAGGAGTTTAGTAATGAGTTTTGAGAAAACAGGTATAAACGGAAGAAATATGATCCCAAGACTCACATTGAATATTGTATGGGCATTGGCTATCTGACGAGCGGTATTTGATCCGAATATGTAACCTATGGCTTTGATGAGTTCAGCAAAAGCCGGGATCCAGAAGATAAAGAGAAGCACACCCGCGATCTTGAAAAGCACATGGGCAAGCGCTACACGTTTTGCCTCCCGGGAACTGTTTATTGAAGCAAGCACGGCCGTGATACATGTGCCGACATTGGCGCCAAGCATTATAGGTATTCCCGCTTCAAGGGTGATCAGTCCCTGATAGGAAAGGACAATAATCAGGCCTATTGAGGCGCCGCTGCTTTGAACCAGCGCGGTGAAAAGGGCGCCTGTCAGAAGACCGAAAAAGGGATTTTCAAGTTCTGTCATTAAAACAATGAAAACCGGAGAATCGCGAAGGGGGGCCATGGTGTCGCTCATCAGTTTCATCCCATAGAACAGGATGCCGAAACCGAGCATAATCTCCCCGATATTTTTGATATTATCTGTCCTGGCAAGCATTCGCGCGCCGAAACCCAGCGTGATCATCAGAAGGGCGTAGTCGGTAAATTTGAAGGCGATCAACTGCGCCGTAACAGTCGTCCCGATGTCAGCCCCAAGGATTACTCCAAGGGACTGTGAAAAACTCATTAATCCGGCCTGAACAAAACTTACAAGCATCACTGTGGTGGCGCTGCTGGATTGAATGACCATTGTCACAAAGGCCCCGATGCCCAGGGCCCTAAACCTGTTTTTCGTGAGTGCGGCAAGTATGACCCTCATACGGTTGCCAGCGGTCTTTTTCATCCCGTCGCTCATCTTTTCCATGCCATAGAGGAAAAGGGCCAATCCGCCAATAAGCCCTATTGTGAGCATGAACCATGATATTGCCGCAGAACCGGGCTGCGCCCCAAGGCAGAGGGATGCTGGAAGGAATACCAGAAGAAACGCTATTGATACTGAAGAAGGTATTTTCAGAAATCTTTGTTTCATGTTATATTCCTGACGCAGCTCATATGGGATTGATATGACAAATATTAATATATTCAGGGAAAATATGCTGCCATTTGTAACAAAAGAAAGCAAATGAAATCAGACAGGTCGCGAGAGAAGAATTTATGAAAAAAGATATTCCGCCATGCGAGATATATATAGACAGGGATGGACGATGGTTTCACAGGGGCCTGGAGATGATACACAGGGAGATTATTCTGGAGTTTTACAGAAACATGTCAAGGGATTCTCTCGGCAATTATATTATCTCCTATCAGGGGGAGACCTGTTACGTTGAGGTTGAGGACACCCCTTTTATAATAAACAGGATTGCCTGTAATGAATCTGAAGAAGCCGTCCAATCAGGGATAGTCCTCTATATAAATGATGAAACAAGGGAAGATTTGTGTCCTGAAACATTGTTTGTGGGTGATGAAAATGTCCTGTATTGCCGAATAAAGGCAAATAAATTCAAGGCCAGATTCAGCCGCGCTGCCTATTACCAGCTTGCGGAATACATAAAAGAAGGGGGAGACGGCTTCTATCTCCCCCTT
>CAZJOB010000331.1:0-4522 GCA_964547435.1 uncultured Desulfatiglans sp.
ACAGTATATTTCAAGGTTCAGGATAACGACGGCATCTGGTCCACCGAGATCTCGGAGGTTGTCTATGTGGGAAGCAGTATTTCTGAGGAGGTGGAGCCGAATGACCTTATCGGGCATGCCAATGAAATAGCGCTTGACCGGCCAGTTCCGGCCAAAATCGATAAATACGCGGATTATGATTATTTCAAGGTGTTCATAGCACGTCCCGGCCGTCTCACATGGAACACAACAAATGTTCCGGATAATCTGAGGCTGTACCTTACCTGCTATGGGAGGCACATGGAATATATCAGCATCTATGATTACAGCAACCAGGATGGGGATTCTGTCTCTCTATCCATGAACATAACAGAGCCTGGTTTCTATTACCTGAGGGTCCATGACCGGGATTATGATTTTAACGCTGATTTTACATATACACTCAAGGCAGCTTTTGTTGAGGTTATTGACCCGCAGGAACCAAACAACAGCATGCTGGATTCCTATACCATGACTCAGAGCAGCGTTCAGGGATATCTTTTCCCCGCTAACGATTATGACTGGTACAGGGTATGGGTGAATGAAGGACAGACGCTGCAGGTTAATATAACAAATGCCCCATCTGACCTGAGGCCCTATATCACTGTTTACGGGATGGACCGTGAATATCTGAGCCTTTATTCCTATTCAGAAAATTACGGTGATAATCCGCCTGCAGTATCCCGGCAGTTTGACAAGTCCGGTTATGTGTATGTCCGGGTACATGACCGGGATGGAAACTTCAACACAACCGAGATGTACACTCTCTCTGTTACAGGCGCCAACCCTGGGTATACACCATTGGAAACACCGGTTACAAGTGAAACTGAGTCCAATGATGTTATTTCCGATGCCAACCTGATTGTACCTGAGACGGCGGTAACGGGCCTTATGGATACGGCAACGGATATAGACTGGTACAAGTTCAGAATGCCTACAGCGGGAATTATTCACACACAGGTTGATCCTGTGCCTGCTTCCATGAGGGGCAGGGTTCGTATATACCGTGACGACGCTTCCTGGGTGGGCGGCCGTGATGCGACAAACCCGGGAGATGCTCTCATTCTGGATACCAGGGTGACCCTGCCGGGCCTTTACTATATTCAGATTGACGACCTGGACCGCAGCAATCCGGATGATTCGTACCGGGTTATGGTTTCGGTCACGCCTGTGGTGGATGTGCATGAGCCCAACAACGCGGCAGGTGACGCGGCTTCTCTTTCAGAGCTTAACCGGACCCAGGGCATGATCTTTGATCAGGGAGATGAAGACTGGTACAGGGTAACTGCTGAAAGCGGGAGTATACTGGAAGCAACCATCGCTGATGTGCCTCATGAAATTCAGCCGGTGATTGATATTTACAACAGCAGCGTTTCATGGCTTGCCGGAAGGACTGCCACTAACCCGGGCCAGGGCATAACCCTTTCCATGGACATAGCGGAAACAGGTTACTATTTTCTGCGTGTCAGACACGCGGGAAACAACAGTTTTTCTGTTTTGCCGTATACCCTGATTGTAAACGGTGCGATATTCAATTCCTATACCCCTGTGGCGGTTATCAATTCAATCAGTCCGAATCCTGCAGGATTTGAGGAAACCGTTACTCTTGAGGGCAGCGGTGAAGATGCTGACGGTGAGATTACCGGTTTTTCCTGGACTTCTTCCATTGATGGTGAATTCAGTGTTTCAAGGGTGGCGTCTGTTGATGGCCTCAGCCAGGGGGTTCACACGATAGATTTCATGGTTATGGACAATGATAACAACTGGTCGCCAGTTACCAGCTCTATCCTGTATTATGGCGTTCCGGCTCCGGGAGAGGAAGAGCCCAATGACGTGATAGGCCAGTCCAACCCCATGACCAAGGACACCTTGTATACCGGCAGGATGGATAAGGCAGGTGACTATGACTATTTCAGGATCACTGTTGAGCAGCCCGGACGGCTTACCATTGATGCGGTAAACCCGACAGGAAGCTCGCCAATGAGATTATACCTGACCGGGTATACGCTGGATGCCGACTATGCCAACAAGTATAATTACGCGAATGTTGACGGCGACCCCGTAACCCTGGTCTGGGATATCACGGAAGCCGGAGATTATTTCATACGGGTCCATGACAATGTAAGCAGGGCCGATGGAGAGTACACCATAAAGGCTTCATTGCAGGTAGCTTTGGATCCTTATGAACCAAATCCGGATGCTGCAAGGGCGGCAATGCTTAATATCGGTGATGTGGTGCAGGCCAGCTTTATCCCGGCAGGCGATTATGACTGGTATAAGGTTGAAATACCTTCCCAGGGCAGACTCAGCATATCCATGACCGATATGCCTTCCACCCTGAGGGGCTATATAACCCTTTACAACACAAACATAACCTATATAAGTATCTATAACTATGCCAATAATGAGGGCGATGATGTTAATCTTGCATACAATGTCGCTAATCCCGGAACCTATTATATTCGGATTCATGAATATGATAATGATACCAGCCTTTCACCATACACCCTGGGCATCAACTTTACTCCGGTGATTGACCCCAATGAAAACAATGATGAATTCAGGGCGGCGACTGCTGTGACAGGCAGCCCCATTGAAGGCTATATATTTTCATCCGGTGACCAGGACTGGTACAGGATAAGGGCGCAGGCAGGGACCCCGCTGGCAATGACGGTTGAACCGCCGGCGAATCTCCGGCCTTACCTTTATCTGTATGGTGCAAACAATGAACCCCTCAGTTACAAGATGGCTGAGACGGAGGGAGAATCTGTCACATATACTGTCGCAACTCCCGCATCGGAATACTACTATCTCAGGGTGACGGACAGGGACAATGACTGGTCTTCCAGTCCCTACAGGCTTTCAGTAACCGGGGCCAATTTTACGCCGGTTTCTGTTGGTTCTCCTGTGACTACAGCTTCCGGCAGCAACACGGCCTTCAAGACCGCCGACCTGATTGGCACGGAAGGCGTATCAGGCGTACTTGCTACAAAGGATGTGAGGCACTGGTATCGCTTTGAGGTCACTGAGGCCTCCATGCTGACTCTTTTACTTACCGTCCCGAACGATTTACGTCCGGTAATGGCTCTTTATAATGCAAATAGAACCGATGTAATAAACAGGATCGCTCAGAATGCGGGTGATTCTTCTCTGATTCAGTATGCTATAGATTCACCTGGTATATGGTATGTGCTTGTCTATGGGGCGGATTCAGGTTCCGCAAGTCCCTATCAGCTTGATCTTGCGATGGAGCCCGCTGTGGATGAGTATGAGCCTAACGATACCTTTGACTCAGCCCATCCTCTTATATTCGGAGAGACAGTTGCCCCGGCGATATTTCCCGCTGTGGACCGGGACTGGTTTAGTATGGATGTTTATGTGCCCGGTATAATTCACTTTATTCTGAAGGATATTCCTGCTGACATAGCCATAAGGCTTGATGTCTATGACCTGAATAACAGCCTGCTGTTGAGCAAGGAGTCACTTAATCCGGGCCAACCCCTGGAAGAGGAATTCTTTGCGCCCGTGGCAGGCGCCTATTTTGTAAGGATTTCCGATCGAACAAGCAACGGGGAATCTGTGGATCGCTACACGTTCACGGCCTTTCTTACTCCTTTTGAGGACATATATGAACCGAATGACCGTTACAGTCAGGCGACATTTCTTTCAGGAGAAAACCGGGTCTCGGCCCTTGTCTATCCTGCGAGAGACGTGGACTGGTATTCCTTTACCGTGAGCCAGCCAGGAACCCTGTTAATACAGGTTGCGAATGCGGATGGAATTCAGCCTCGCATTGAACTCTATTCCAGCAGCAAGACAGCTCTTTCGGCAAAGGCTGCCAAGAACCGGGGTGATGATCTTCTGCTTACCTACACAGTGACAGATCCGGATCGCTATTTTCTGGTGATCCGGGACAACGGCGACAATGACTGTTCACAGAGGCCATATTCGCTGACGATCCTTGGAGCGGATTTTGATCAATACTATCCTATTGCATCTATCGACTCAATGCTTCCCAATCCTGCAGTAGAGGGAGAATCTGTTACACTTGCAGGAAGCGGATATCTTGAGGAAGGTGGTGCGACCGGCTTTGAATGGAAGTCTGATTTGGACGCATACCTTGGTGATACGGCATCACTAACCAGTTCGACTCTTTCAGCAGGGATGCATGTTGTAAGTTTCAGAATCAGAGATATACATGACAACTGGTCCGCGTGGGTAAAAAAGAGACTTCATGTGACTGACGAAATTCAAACGGAGTCCGAATATAATAACTCTGTGGATTCCGCCAACCCCGTGCCCCTTTCAACATGGATCACAGGAAGGATATACCCAAGGTATGATGAAGATTACTATAAGATTTATGCAGAAAGGCGCGGATATCTGTCAGTGTTGGTAGACGGTGTTCCGGCTGCCATGCGCGGGTATGCAACCTTCTATGACAGCCAGGGTAACTATATGAACAGGTATGATTTGGCTGAAAATGATGGTGAATGGTTCCGGT